>CAYOHN010000076.1:0-12952 GCA_964403735.1 uncultured Spirochaetales bacterium
GACCTGGTCGGCAAGCTGCGTCCTCGCACCTTCAAGGAGCTGATCCCGCTGGTCGCGCTGTACCGGCCCGGCCCGCTCGGCTCCGGCATGGTCGAAGATTACGTGAACCGAAAACACGGCGTCACGAAGGTCGACTACATGTTGCCAGAGCTCGAGGAGATCACCGCCGAAACGCTGGGCGTCATCGTCTACCAGGATCAGGTGTTGCAGATCGCGAACAAGCTGGCCGGCTATTCGCTCGGCGAAGCGGACCTGCTGCGCCGGGCCATGGGCAAGAAGAAGGCCGCCGAGATGGCGAAGCAGCGCGAGCGCTTCGTCTCGGGCTGCGCGAAGAACGACATCGATGCCGAGCGTGCCGCCAAGGTCTTCGACCTGATCGCCGAGTTCGCGGAGTACGGGTTTGCCAAGTCGCACTCCACCGCCTACGCGCTGATCACGTTCCAGACCGCCTACCTGAAGGCCAACCGTCCGCGCGAGTACCTCGCCGCGCTGCTCACCGTCGAGTCGGGGAACCACGACAAGCTGGCTCGCTACATCGCCCATGCCCGGGCCACGGGTATCGAGGTCCTGCCGCCCGACGTCAACGAGTCGCAGCGCGATTTCACCGTCGGAAGGACGGGGATCCGCTTCGGACTCGCCGGCGTGAAGAACGTGGGCGAAGGAGCGATCGAGTCGATCCTCGCGGCGCGGCACGAGGGTCGGGAGGCGGGCCGCTTCGCGGATCTCTTCTCGTTCTGCGAACGAGTCGACGGACGGCGCGTGAACCGGCGCGTGGTCGAGAGCCTCGTCAAGTGCGGCGCCTTCGATTCGCTGCACCCGAATCGCGCCGCCGTGTGGGCGTCTCTCGATTCCGCGCTCGAGCAGGGAGCGGCGGTGCAGCGCGATCGCGAGATCGGGCAGACGAGCTTGTTCGGCGGCGCGGCGACGCCCGCAGCCGGCGAGGGACAGAAACTCGCCGACGCATCGCCTTGGACCGACCGCGAACGACTCGGCTACGAAAAGGAGCTGCTCGGCTTCTACGTCACGGGACATCCGCTCGCGGCCGTCGCCAGTGAGCTGGCGCGTTTTGCCGACGTGCGCGCGAGCCATGCCGCCGAGAAGGACGGACGCGAGGTGCGGGCGGGCGGACTGCTCACGGGTCTGCGCGAGACCCGCACGCGCAAGGGCGACACGATGGCCTTCGGCACGCTCGAAGACCTCGAAGGGGCGTTCGATCTGGTCGTGTTCGCGGAGCCCTACAGTCGCTTGCGAACGCTTCTCAAACGGGCCCTCGAACCCGAGGCGGGCAGCCCTCCGCTCCCGCTGCTCGTCAGCGGCAAGCTCGAGGCGGGCGATCCGCCGAAGCTGCTCGTGCGCGATGCGGTGACGCTCGAGGAGGCGGAAGGGCGCTTCGCGCAGCGGCTCCAGATCGCCGTCCTGGCAGCCGACGCCAGCCAGGACCGGCTCCTCGCGCTGCGTCGGGCGCTCGGCGAGCACCGGGGCGACTGCCCGGTGGTGCTCGTGGTGCGAATCCCCGGCGAAAGCGAAACCGTGATCGCGCTGCCGGGGAGCTGGGCGGTCGACCCGTGCGAGGGACTCCTGCGCCAGCTGGATCAGCTCTTCGGACGACGCGTTGCGGAGATGATCGTATGAGTCTCGGCCGGGCGATCCTGCTGCTGTGGGCGGTGGCGTTCGCGCCGGGCGTGCCCGCGACGGCCGCGCTCGCCGAGCGCGTCCGAACGGATGCCGTGGGGGTCGTTCCGGCCGGTCCCGGTGCGCGGCAGGCGGCCCTGCAGGCCGGAGTGCGCGAGGCGGTGCTGCTCGTCGCAGTCGACGTGGCTCGGGAGGCCGGCGCGCGGACCGATTCCCGCGACGAGTTGGGCCGTGCCCTCGGCCCCGACCTGTTGCCCTACGCCGTCCAGTACGCCTTGGTCGAGGATCGCGGCGAGCGACCGGCGCAGCTGATCCAGCAGCCCGGAGTCGACCGCGAGTACGTGGTGTTGGTGGAAGCCCAGGTCGACCGCGAGCGGGTCCGGGAGGTGCTGATTCGTTCGGGCCTGCTCGGTGCACCCACGGAACTCGGCGTCCGTTCGCTGTGGATCACCCTGGTGGGTGTCGACGCCTGGCCCACATGGGAGCGCCTGCGCCGAGCACTCGCCGCCCGGGGCGGAACGCTCCATCCAGTGGAATTCTCCCGCGGGGTCGTCATCGCCGAACTCCAGACCGACGAGAGCAACGAGGCGCTCCTGGCCCGCCTTCGCCGGGCCTTGGCGGGCAGCGTGGACCTCGCCCTCGAGCGCTCGGAGCCGGGCTCCCTGCGCCTCCGGGTGATCGCGCTGGCTCCGCGCTCCCCGATCCGCGAGCTCGAAGCGTCGCCATGAGCCGCGCGCCGGGCCGGGACCGATGCGTGCGGATCGCCCTGCTAAGACCTACTGCCATTTGACCTGCTGCCATTTGACGAACGGCGGCGAAATCGGTATCGACTCCCGGAAAATCGGTATCGACTCCGGGAAGTTAGAGCACTCTCTGGCACGTAGCTCAGTGGGAGAGCACCACCTTGACACGGTGGGGGTCGGCGGTTCAATCCCGCCCGTGCCAACCACTGCAAACGAAGCAGCCGGCTCGGGGGCTGCGGAGTGCGCAGCGAGGCGTAGCCGAGCGAAGTTCATCAGGATCACGAAGCAGCCGGCTCGGGGGCTGCGGAGTGCGCAGCGAGGCGTAGCCGAGCGAAGTTCATCGGAGTGCCTCCCGTTCCGGCACCGGATCCACCTCCAACCCCTACGGAAACCGACGAGTTCCCGCGATGCACCTGCTTCGCTCATGAGCGAGATCTCGGTTCGCCTGCCCGACGGCAAGCAGCTGGCCGTACCGGCAGGAACGACGGTTCTTGCCGTGGCGGAGCGCATTGGGCCGGGCCTCGCGCGTGCCGCTCTCGCCGGCCGTTTCGACGGCCGGCTGGTCGACCTGCGCGCGCCGCTCGATCGCGATGGCGCCATCGAGATCGTGACGGCGCGGGATCCGCAGGCCGGCGAGGTGATCCGACACTCGGCCGAACACGTGATGGCCGATGCGGTGAAGCGTCTCTTCCCGGCCGCGCAGATCGACGTCGGCCGCAGCGACCATAGCGAGAAGTTCCAGTACGATTTCCTCGTCGAGCGGCCGTTCACGCCGCAAGATCTCGAACGCATCGAGGACGAGATGCGGCGCATCCTCGCGGAGGGCGCGGTCTTCGAGCGCGAAGTCGTCAGCCGAGAGGAAGCGAAGGTCCGCTTCGCGGATTCAGGCGAACACCTCAAGGTGTCGCGTATCGACGACATTCCCGAGGGCGATCCGATCACGATCTATCGGCACGGCGGGTTCCAGGATCTCTGCCGGGGGCCGCACGTCCAGCGTGCCGACCAGATCGGCGCCGTGAAGCTCATCGAGCTCGCCGGCGCCTACTGGCGGGGCGACGAGCGCAACCCGATGCTGCAGCGCGTCTACGGCACCGCCTTCGCGTCCCGCAAGGAACTCGACCAGCATTTCGAGCGGCTCGAACAGGCGCGGCGCCGCGATCACCGCCGCCTCGGCCAGGAGCTCGACCTCTTCCACCTCGATCCGCTCTCGCCCGGCTCGCCGTTCTTCCATCCGAAGGGCGTGGTGCTGTTCAACGAGCTGGTGAACTACGTGCGTGGTCTGTACCCGAAGTACGGCTTCCAGGAGATCATCACACCGCAGATCTTCCGGGCGGATCTGTTCAAGACCTCCGGACATTACGAGAACTTCGGCGACGACATGTTCCGATTCCAGGGCGATGAGGACGAAGAGCTCTTCGTGAAGCCGATGAACTGCCCCGGGCATTGCGTCTTCTACAACACGGCCAAGCGCTCGTACCGCGATCTGCCGTTGCGCTTCGCCGAGTTCACGCGTCTCCACCGCAACGAGCGCTCGGGAACGCTGCACGGACTCTCGCGCGTGCGATCGTTTGCGCAGGACGACGCCCACGTGTTCTGCACGCCCGAGCAGGTGGAGTCCGAGCTCCGTAGCTTCTTCTCGATGTTGGGGGAGATCTATCACGCGCTCGGGCTCGACGACGTCCAGGTATCGGTGTCGACGCGACCCGAGAAATTCATCGGAACCCCCGAAGCCTGGGAGCGCGCCGAGCAGCTCCTGATCGGCGCCGTCGAGGAAGCCGGCTACGCCTGCGGAATCAAGGCCGGAGAGGCCGTGTTCTACGCGCCGAAGGTCGAGTGCGACTTTCGCGACGTGATGGGACGGGTGTGGACGCTCGGCACGATCCAGGTGGACATGTCGGCGCCGGATCGCTTCGGTCTGAGCTACATCGGAAGCGACGGACAGGAGCACCGGGCCGCGATGCTCCACCGGGCGGTTCTGGGCTCGCTCGAGCGTTTCATCGCCGTGTATCTCGAGCACACCGGCGGGGATTTTCCGCTGTGGCTGAGTCCCGTGCAGGTCGCGGTGCTCCCGATCGCCGAACGGCACACCGAGTGGGCAGGCAAGGTCCGCGACGCGCTCACCGCGCGCGGGTTGCGCGTGTTGCTCGACGACCGCAACGAGAAGCTGAACTTCAAGATCCGGGAGGCGGAGACGCACAAGATCCCGGTGATGGCCGTGGTCGGGGACCAGGAGGTGACGAGCGGGACCGTCACTCCGCGCCGCCGCCACGGCGGCAAGGAGGCAACCGAGGCGTTGCCTCTCGACGCCTTCGTGGCAGAACTCTCGGCCAAGGTGGCCGAGCGACGCCCGTAGGCAGGCACTCGACCGTCCCGCGGAGGAACGCGCATCCGATTTCCCAAGCGAGGAGATAGAAACGTCCGCCCCGAAGACGATTCCCGCATCAACGAGCGCATCCGCGCTCGCGAGGTCCGGGTGGTCGACGAGGACGGCTCGCAGCTCGGGGTGATGACACCCTGGGATGCCATGCAGAAGGCGCAGGAACGCGGTCTCGACTTGGTCGAGGTGGCGTCCAATGCCAACCCTCCCGTGTGTCGCATCATGGACTACGGGAAGTACAAGTACGAGCTGAAGAAGAAGCAGGCGGCCAGCAAGGCCAAGGCCCATGCCGCCACGCTGAAGGAAGTGAAGCTCCGGCCGCGTACCGATGACCACGATCTGGACTTCAAGGTCCGCGGCGCCCGGCGTTTCTTGTTGGAGGGAGACAAGGTCAAGGTGACCTTGATGTTCCGCGGTCGCGAGATCGTACATACGAGTCTGGGCTTCGAGCAGCTCGAACGGGTGAAGGTCATGCTCGCCGACGTGGCCAACGTCGAGAGCACGCCACGCCTCGAAGGGCGCTTCATGTCGATGATTCTGGTGCCCAACCGGGAGGCGATCGCGAAGCTGGAACGGGAGCGATCCCAGCAGGAATCGGCCGAGGGGAGCGCGGACGAGCCGGAACTCGAGACGGCCGCGAAGGCGCCGGGGGCCACGCCCAGCGCAGGAGAGAGTTGATGCCGAAAATGAAGACCCATCGCGGAGCCGCCAAGCGCGTGAAGCGCACCGGCACCGGGAAGCTGGTTCGCAGCCAGAAGGGGATGAACCACATCCTCACGAAGAAGAGCGCCAAGCGGAAGCGCCAGCTTCGCCAGCGCGTCGTGGTGTCCGCTGTCGATCAAAAGCGGCTCGAGCCGCTGCTGCCGGGCAACGCCGGCTAGGAGAGGGAGAGACTCATGCCTCGCGTCAAACGCGGCGTCGCCCGACGGCGCCGCCACAATCGCATTCTCGATCGAGCAAAGGGCTACGTGGGCTCGCGGCACCGCTTGTTCAAAGTCGCCCGCGAGTCCGTCGAGCGCGCGTGGGCCTACGCCTATCGCGACCGCAAGCAGCGCAAGCGCCAGTTCCGCAGTCTGTGGATCGTGCGCATCAACGCCGCCGCGCGCGAGCAGGGGATGTCCTACAGCCAACTGATCTCGGGCCTCCACAAGGCCGGTATCGAGATCGATCGCAAGAATCTGGCAGATCTCGCGCTGTCGGATCCGCAGGCTTTCGCGGCGCTGGCGGCACAGGCTCGGCCGAAGAGCGCCTGATCGGGACGAGAGCAGGGTGTCCCCGGAGCAGGTGAGCCTCGACGGGCTCGAAGACGAGGCGCGGCGGGCGCTGGCCGAGGCGGCGACGCCGGCGGCCGTCGCCGACGTGCGCGCGCGCTTCCTCGGCAAGAAGAGTGCCTTGTCGGCTGTCTTGCGCGGCATCGGCAGGCTCGAGCCGGAGGAACGCGGGCGCGTCGGCGAGCGGGCCAACGTCGTCAAGCAGAGGATCGAGGCGCTGGTGGCGGCACGGCGCGACGAGCTCGAGCGGGGGGAGCGCGCGCGCGCCGTCGCCGAGACGCACCTCGATGTGACGCTGCCGGGATGGCGCGCGCCGCGGGGTGGGCTGCATCCGGTGACGCGAATCGAGCGCGACGTCGTCTCGTTCTTCACCGGCCTCGGATTCGGCGTCGAGGAGGGTCCCGAGGTCGAGACCCAGTGGCACAACTTCGAGGCCCTGAACATGCCCGCGGATCATCCGGCGCGGGACATGCAGGCCACCTTCTTCGTGGACGGCGGGCACGTGCTGCGCACCCACACGTCGCCCGTGCAGATCCGGACGATGCGCGGCCGGACGCCTCCTTTCCGTTTCATCGCGCCGGGTCGCGTCTATCGCTGTGACCGGAGCCCGCGCCACTCGCCGATGTTCCATCAGGTCGAGTGCTTCATGGTCGACGAGAACGTCTCGTTCTCGGACCTGAAGGGGGTTCTCTACGCGTTTCAGCGTCACATGATGGGCGCCGACGTCGAGCTGCGCTTCCGCTCGTCGTACTTCCCGTTCACCGAGCCGTCCGCGGAGCTGGACTATCGGTGCCTCATCTGTCGCGGCGAGGGCTGCGCGACCTGTTCCCGGAGCGGGTGGATCGAGGCCGGCGGCTGCGGGATGATCCATCCGGTCGTACTCGAACACTGCGGCATCGATCCCGACCGCTGGCAGGGGTTCGCGTTCGGGATGACGCTGGACCGCGCCGCCATGCTGCGCTGGGGGATCCCGAACATCCACCTGCTCTTCGAAGGCGACACGCGCGTCCTGGAGCAGCTCTGATGCGCGTCCCGCTGCGCTGGCTCGCCGAGTGGATCCCGTTGCCGGACGAGGCGGAGCTGCTCGCGCGCCTGACTCGCGGGGGTCTCGAGGTCGAGGAAGTCCTCCGCGTCGGTCCGGATCTCGCCGGGGTCCGCGTGGGTCACGTGCTCGTGCGGGAGACGCATCCTAACGCCGATCGGCTTTCGCTGTGTCGCGTCGACCTCGGCGACGAGGAGCCGGTGGAGATCGTTTGTGGCGCTCCCAACGTGGCGGCGGGCCAGAAGGTCGCCGTGGTGTCGCCGGGCGCGAAGCTGCCGGACGGACGCAAGCTCGAGAAGGCCAAGATCCGCGGCGTCACCTCCCACGGCATGATCTGCTCTGCGTCCGAGCTCGGGCTCGAGGGCGATGCGGCCGGGATCCTGGTTCTCGACGCCTCCGCGCCGATCGGCGCACCGCTCGACACGGTCCTCGCCGTCGGCGACCGCGTCGTCGACATCGCGCTCACGCCCAATCGCGGGGACTGTGCGTCGCTGCTGGGGGTGGCGCGCGAGGTGCGGGCACACTTCGGCGGGGCGTTGACGATCCCGCCGATCGAGGCGCCCGAGGTCGCCACCGAGCCGGCACCGGATGTCCGCGTGGAGATCTCCGACTCCTCGGGTTGCCCGCACTACGTCGCGCGCGTGGTGCGAGGTGTGCGTGTCGGTCCGAGCCCGGCGTGGCTCCAACAACGGCTGGAAGCAGCGGGGATGCGCCCGGTCGACGTCGTCGTGGACGTGACGAATCTGGTGATGCTCGAGTTCGGCCAGCCGCTGCACGCGTTCGATGCCGGCACGCTGCGCGGCGGCGTCGTGCGCGTCCGACCCGCGGCGCGCGGCGAAAAGATCACGACGCTCGATGGCGAGACGCGCACGCTCGATCCGGAAGACCTGGTGATCGCCGACGCCGAGCGCGCGATCGCCGTCGCCGGCGTCATGGGCGGCGCCGAGACGCAGGTGACGACGCGCACGCGCGACGTGCTGCTCGAGAGCGCGCACTTCCACCCGACGCGAATCCGCCGCACGGCGCGCCGACTCGGGCTCCAGAGCGAAGCGTCCTACCGTTTCGAGCGGCAGATCGATCCGGCCGGCGTCCGGCGCGCCGCGGATCGCGCTGCACGGCTGCTGGCCGAGCTGGCAGACGGCGGCGTCGCCCCGGGCGCCGTCGAGGCGACGGGCGCGGCGTCGAAGGACGTACCTCGGATCGAGCTCGAGCCCACACGCGTCAACCGGCTGCTGGGCACCGCGTTGTCCTGCGACGACGTCGTGGCGCTGCTGGCGCGTGTCGACGTCTCGGTGGAGGACCCGGGGGCGAGCCGCTTGCGCTGCCAGGTGCCCAGTTGGCGCAACGACCTGCGGCGGCGCGAAGACCTGATCGAGGAGATCGCGCGGATCCACGGCTTCGATGCGATTCCCGCCACGCTGCCGCGCCAGTCGCTCGCGCCGGTCGTCGTCTCCCGCAGCCGCGCCGTTGCCACTGCGGCACGCGACGCGCTCGCCGCGGCGGGGCTGCTCGAATGCATGACGCTGCCATTCGCGCGGCCCGCGGACCTGGATCGCCTGGGTCTTGCTGCAGACGATGCGCGCCGCCAGCTCGTGCGGCTCCAGAACCCGCTCACGGAAGAAGAAGTCGCGCTGCACAGCACCCTGGTGCCGTCGCTCCTGGGTGTCGTCCATCGCAATCGCGCGCATCAGGTGGAGCGCGTGCGCGTGTTCGAGATCGGCAGGACCTTTCATCCGTCCGCGGACGGACAGCTGCCCAGCGAACGGCTCGCGCTGGCGGCTGCGATCACGCGGGGCGGCGAGCGCCTGTGGGACGCAGCGGCCGCACCCGTCTTCTTCGAGGGGAAGGGCGCCGCCGAGCAGGTGCTCGAGGCGCTGGGGGCGGCCGCGCGTTTCTCCCCCGGAGGTGGCGAACCGTTCTGGCATCCGGGCTCGAGCGCGCGCATCGACGTCGACGGGCGCTTGGTGGGCGGAGTCGGCGAACTCCACCCCGACGTGGCGGCGCGCTTCGAGATCGACGCGCCGTGCGTCCTGTTGACGCTCGACCTCGACGCGCTGGCGGCCGCGCCGCCGGCGGCGCATCGCTTGGTCGAGCCGTCGCGGCAGCCCCAGGTGCGGCGAGATCTCGCCGTCCTGTTGCCGCGCGAGGAGGCAGCGGGCCGCGTTCTCGATGCCATCCGCAGTACAGCGGGACCGCACCTGGTGGATGCGGGCGTCTTCGACCGCTACGAGGGTCCCGGGGTTCCCGAGGGTCGCGTCAGCGTCGCCTTCCGGCTGGTCTTCCAACGCCCGGACCGGACGCTGACCGATGCCGAGGTGACACGCGCGAGTGATCGCGTAGTCGCGATGTTGGCCGATCGATTCCGGGGCGAACTGCGTCACGGCGGAGGAGTCGCCAGTGAGCGATGATGCGACGGGAGGGCGGACCATGACCAAGGCGGAGATCGTCGAGCACATCTACGAACGCGTCGGCTTCTCCAAGAAGGAATCGGCGGACCTCGTCGAGAAGGTCTTCGAGATCATCAAGGAGACGCTCGAACAGGGGGAGAAGGTCAAGATCTCCGGTTTCGGAAACTTCCTGGTGCGGGAGAAGAACGCCCGGAAGGGCCGCAACCCCCAGACCGGCGAGGAGATTTTGCTCGAGGCCCGGCGCGTCCTCACCTTCAAGCCCAGTCTCGTGCTAAAGAATCTGTTGAACGAGGACAGCCCGCCGCTGACCGACCCCGAGGACGACGACGACTAGTCGACCCGGATCCGCCGGCCGGTCGCGGACTCGTCCGCAAACATGACGCCCAGAGGGATGACGGCCCGAGCCGGCTCGGGCGGGGAGGGTGAGCGTGGACGACACCACCGGCTCGACGCAGCGGCAGTCTGGATCGAACGAAGCGAACGCCGAGAAGCGTTACTACCGAATCGGCGAGGTGGCGAGACTCACCGGCGTGAAGCCGCACGTGCTGCGCTACTGGGAGTCGGAGTTCCGCTGGATGGCGCCGGCGAAGTCGCGCACGAAGCAGCGGATGTACCGCCAGCGCGACATCGAGGTGGTGCGCCTGCTCCAGCGCCTGCTGCACGAGGAGCGCTTCACGATCGCCGGGGCGCGGCGAAAGCTCAAGGAGATGGGCATCGCGCGCGCGCTCGACAAGCCGCAACTGGATCTCGGTCTCGAGCTGGATCCGCTCGTCAGCCTACGCCGGATCCGCGACGAGCTGAAGGCGATTCGCGCGATGCTGTGAGCTCAGCTTCGCCCGCGCCGAGCCTTCCTGCTCACGACGGAGCGGGTGCCGCGACCAGAGCGCGCAGCGCGGCGGCGTCGAGCGTCTCGTGCGCCAGCAACGCCGACGCGACGCTCTCGAGTTCGTCGCGGTGGTCGAGCAGAACGCGGCGCGCCGCGTCGTACGCGCCGTCGAGAAGCTCGCGGACCTCCTCGTCGATCGCGTGCGCAGTCTCCTCGCTGCAGTCGCGCTGCAGAGTCGGAGCGCCGGGGCCCGCCCAGCTCGCCTCGCGGATGACGTGCATGAGGCCCACGGCTTTGCCCATTCCGAACTGGCAGACGATCCGGCGCGCCAGGGCA
Organism: uncultured Spirochaetales bacterium; assembly: GCA_964403735.1. Classification (GTDB taxonomy): domain Bacteria; phylum Myxococcota_A; class UBA9160; order UBA9160; family PR03; genus CAADGG01. The sequence goes on from CAYOHN010000076.1 coordinate 10,636, forward strand.
GTCGCAGTCTCGAGGTCGTTCTCGGCGCCGGTCGAGACGTCGCCGAACGCGACGTCCTCGGCCGCGCGACCACCCAGCAGAGTGCGCAGTCGATCGTGCAACGCGGCGGCAGTCAGCAGGTAGCGATCGCCAGTCGGGAGCTGGAGCGTGTAGCCGAGCGCTGCGCGTCCGCGCGGCACGATGCTGATCTTGTGCACCGGGTCGGCATGAGCGGCGTGCATCGCCACGAGCGCGTGGCCGGCTTCGTGGTATGCCACCCGTCGTTTCTCGGCATCGTCGAGTCGCCGGCTCTTGCGCTCGGGACCCGAGACCACGCGCTCGACGGCTTCCTCGACATCCGGCGGCTCGATTCGTTGGTGACCGCGACGGGCCGCGATCAGTGCCGCCTCGTTGAGCGCATTGGCGAGATCTGCGCCGGAGAAACCAGGCGTCGCCCGCGCCACGGCGGCGAGATCGACACTCGGCGCAATCCGTTTGTTCCGTGCGTGGACGCGCAGGATCGCCTCGCGGCCGACGACGTCGGGTGCATCGAGAATCACCTGCCGGTCGAAGCGACCGGGGCGGAGCAGGGCGGGATCGAGCACGTCGGGCCGGTTCGTCGCGGCGAGCAGGACGACCCCCGAGTTCGGCTCGAATCCATCCATCTCGACCAGCAACTGGTTGAGCGTGTGCTCGCGCTCGTCGTTGATGTTGGACAGGTGCACGCCGCGCGCGCGGCCGATCGCGTCGAGCTCGTCGACGAAGACGATGCACGGCGCGTTCTGCTTCGCCTGCTCGAAGAGATCCCGGACGCGGGCCGCGCCGACGCCGACGAACATCTCGACGAAGTCGCTGCCCGACAGCGAGAAGAACGGCACCTGCGCCTCGCCGGCGACGGCGCGCGCCAGCAGCGTCTTGCCCGTGCCGGGAGGGCCGGTCAGCAGGACGCCTTTCGGGATCTTCGCGCCGAGCGCCGTGAAGCGTTCCGGGCGGCGCAGGAACTCGACGAGCTCGGCGAGCTCGGCCTTCGCTTCGTCGCAGCCGGCGACATCGCCGAGCGTCACACCGACATCGCGGTCTGCGACCAGGCGGGCGCGGGACTTCCCGAATGACAGCACCGCGCGGTTCGACTCGCCGCTGACGCCACTGCCGATCCGGCGGAACAGGAAGATCCACAGCAGCACCAGCAGGCCGAGCGGCAGCAGCGCGAGCAGGAGCTGCGGGAACACGCTCGGCCGCGCACCGGTGTAGTCGACGCCGGCTGCCTCGACCGCCGCAAGCAGGTTCGGATCTGCGACGCGCACGGTCCGAAACGGGAGCCGCGTCTCTGCCGCCGTGCCTGCTTTTGCGTCGGTTTCTACGGAAGTGCTTGCGCCCGGCTCGCCCGCCGTTGCGGGAGCGAGCAACAGCCCCTCGATCTCCTGCTCACCGATGCGTAGCTCCGCGACCTCACCGGCGGCAAGGTGCTGCTTGAACTCGCGATACGAGAGCTCGTGGACCGCCAGATCCTGCAGGCGACTCTGCCAAAGCCAGAGCAGCGCGAGCGCGAGAAGCACATAGCCGAGCGTGCGGGCCCACGGTCCAGACGGCACGTCGCCCGCCGCGGGCGGACGGGACGGATTCGGTCGGCGCGGCGCCTCGGACTCGAGCGGCTGCTCCTGCGACATCCGCGCTCAGGGTATCCCTGCCCGAGGGGCATCGACAGCACCCGTCCCGACAGCTACATCCTGCGCCAGTCGGGCCGTAGCGCAGCTTGGTAGCGCGCCTGAATGGGGTTCAGGAGGTCGCGGGTTCGAATCCCGCCGGCCCGACCATTGAAAACGCATCTGTTTCGGAAGTTCGTACCGAAACTCGCGACGTGTGGCTCGCGGAGCCCGCGAAGGCTGTTCTCCGAGCCTTGCGCGCGCTCCCGGGCGCGCGCCCGAGAGAGGGCGCCGGAAGCCGGTGTGGACGGTGGATTCGCCTGGGTGCTTTCCGACGCCGCTCAACCCGCAGCGACGGGTGGGTGAGTTTCGCACGCCGTGGGTGGCACTCCTCGAGGCTGCGAAGATCGACCATACGGAACCCTATGTGCTGAGCCACACCGTCGCGAGCGAGAGCGAGGCCCTCGGCCATTCGCCGTACCTGACGGCGGCGTTGCTCGGCCACAGTGGCGGCGGGCGCGACGTCACTCGCGGCTACGTCCATCACATCGCCGAGGACGTGCGGCGAGCGAGTGAGCGAGTGGCGCGGCGCATCGCGGCAGCCCTCGACGGCAATGCGCCGGCCAGGGCTGCGAGTCTCCGCGCCTGAGCTCCCGACGCTGCGCCGCACGGGGAGGCGCCCGTCCTACGGGCAC
>CAYOHN010000077.1:0-12820 GCA_964403735.1 uncultured Spirochaetales bacterium
TGCACCGCGGTCGGCCACGCGAACGCGCGATGAGCGGCCAGCACGCCGCCGATGGCGATCGCGATCGTCGCGAAGCTCGTCGCGAGGTAGCGGCTCAGCGAGCCCCCTTGCAGCACGGCGGTCTGCCCGCGCGCGAGTGCCTGCAGTCCTGCGATGCTGGCGTCGTAGGCGCGGTCGCCCGTCCAGGGCAGGTGCGTCGCGATGCTCCGGAATGCTGCGTTCAGCGAGTCACGCATGCGGTAGAGGGCGAGACCGAGCACGATCGTCACGGCGCTCAGCGCCAGCGGCACGTTGAATCCGTGCCACAGTGAAAGTGACACCGAAGAGGGTTGTCCGCGGATCGCCGTGACGGCCGGCTCGATCAGCACGCGTCCGGTGAACGACGGGAACAGCCCGAATGCCAGTCCGAGGGCGGCGATCAGCAGCGGTCCGAGCAGCATCGCGAACGGCGCCGGATGCAGCGTCCGCGGCTCGCCGGGCAACGGGCCCCAGAACGGCCGATACGCCACCAGCAGCGCCACGGCCAGCACGAATGCGTTGGCCAGCACCAGCACCGTCACCAGCAGGAACGGATGCTCGACGAGCGCCAGCGCGCTCTCGTACGCCAGCTCCTTGCCGAGGAATCCCAGCAGCGGCGGTATGCCTGCCATCGAGAGCGCGGCGACGCCCGCGGCGAGTGCCGTCCGCGGCATGTGCCGGCCGAGCCCGCCGAGCAGCGTCACGTCGCGCGTGCCGCTCGCGTGGTCGACGATTCCGACCACCAGGAACAGGGCGCTCTTGTACAGCGCATGGACGATCAGGAACGTGACAGCCGCCGTGACGGCCAGCGTCGAGTTGCTGGCGAGGAACAGCACCAGGACGCCGAGGCCCATGACCGTCGTGTGCGCGAGCGCGAGCTTGAGATCCACCTGGCGGAGCGCCTGGACGGCTCCCCAGAGCGCCGTGGCGGCGCCGGCGATCGCGAGCGCATGGAACCAGGCGTCGGTCCCGCCGAGCGTCGGCTGCAGCCGCGCCAGCAAATACACGCCGGCCTTCACCATGGTCGCCGAGTGGAGGTATGCACTGACCGGTGTCGGAGCCGCCATCGCGTTGGGGAGCCAGAAATGAAACGGGACCTGGGCGGACTTGGTGAAGGCGCCGAGCAGCACGAGGACCAGGATCACCGGATAGAACGGATGCGCGGTGAACGCACCGACGTCCCACTCCGAGATCCGGAAGCTCCCGCCGAGGTTGGCGAGCAGCAGCAGGCCGACGAGCAGCGCGAGCCCGCCGGTACCGGTCACCAACAGCGCCTGCAGCGCAGCCCGCCGCGCCCCGGGCTTCTCGTTCTCGAAGCCGATCAGCAGGTACGACGTGATCGTCGTCAGCTCCCAGAAGACGAAGAGCAGGACGACGTCGTCCGCCAGGACGAGGCCGAGCATCGACAGCATGAACAGCGTCAGGAACAGCTGTCCGCGCGCGGCGTCGGGGTGGCCGCGCAGGTACCGGGACGAGTAGAGCAGGACGAGAGCGCCGATCCCGCCGATCAACAGCACGAACAACGCCGACAGCCCGTCGAGGTGGAACGCCAGGCTGGGACCGAGCTCCGGGAACCACGCCCACGCGGCGCGCAGCGACGAACCGTCGACGATGGCGGGCAGCTCGCGCGCCGCGGCGAACACCGCGGCGAGCGCGAGCGCGATGCCGACGGCGGTGCCGAGTCGGGTCGCCGGGCTCGCGGGCGCGTCGTGCGGATGTCCAGCCATCGGCCGATTGCTCCAGGGACTTTCGGGACCGCGGAGAGTACCCGGACCGGCGCGGCGCACCATGGAACGCGTTTTCACCGTCGGCCCCGCGCCAGAACTGGCTCAGGATCCGGAGGGCTTCCGTCTGATGTTCCGGAGGGCTTCGCGTGATGTTCCGGAGGGCTTCGCGTGATGTTCCGGAGGGCTTCGCGTGATGTTCCGGAGGGTTTCGCGTTATGCCTCGGAGGGCTTCGCGGGACTCGCATTGAAGCGGTTCATCGCCAACTGCACGCCATCGACGAGGATCGCCTCGATGGCGTCGGCGGCCCGCTCGAGCACCGCGGCGAGACCCGCCCGTTGCTCGGCGTCGAATGGCGCCAACACGTAGTGGATGGGGTCTTCTCCCGGCGGCGGTCGTCCGATGCCGAAGCGCAGACGCGGGAAGTCGTTGCGGCTGAGGCGGGTCTGGATGTCGGCGAGCCCCTTCTGGCCACCCGCGCCGCCGCCGGGGCGGATCCGCAACCGCCCGAACGGGAGGTCGAGGTCGTCATAGACGACGACGAGATTGCTGCCGACCTCCCCGACCGGGAACTCGGTCGTGGCCGCCAGGACCGCCTGACCAGACCGATTCATGTACGTGTGTGGCTCGAGGAGGCCCGAGTCGACGCCGCACACGCGACCGCGCCCGAAGCGGCCGAAGAGCCGCCGATCGCGCGCCAGCACGATGCCGTGCCGGCGCACGAGTTCGTCGAGGACCCGGAAGCCCGCGTTGTGTCGGCTATCAGCATACTCGGGGCCGGGGTTGCCGAGCCCGACCACCAGCTTCACGAATAATCCGGGCTCTAGTCGGACTTCTTCTCGCCGCTCTCGGCCGCCGGGGCAGCCGCCGCAGCACCCTCGGGCGTCTCCGCCTCGGTCGCCGCGGTCGCCGCGGCCTCCGCCTGCGGCATTGCGATGTGCACGACGCCGAGATCCCCGTCAGTCACCAGAGACACACCCTCGGGAAGCGCGAGCTCCGAAACGTGGATGACGTCGCCGACCTCCATCGCCGAGATGTCCACCTCGATCGACTCGGGGATCGCGCGCGGCAGGCACTCGAGGGAGATCTCGCGCAGCGTGTGCTCGAGGATCCCGCCGAAGTCGAGACCGCGGGCCTTTCCCGTCAGGTGTACCGGCACCTCGATGGTCACGGCGCGGGTCAGATCGACTTCGTAGAAGTCGACGTGGACGATGTCGCCGCACAGGGGATGCCGCTGCATCTCGCGCACGAGGGCGACGGATTCGGTCCGCTCGGCATGACCTTCGACGGTGAGATCGAGCAGCGTGTTGGAGCCGCTCGCACGCAGGATCTTGTCGAGCACGCGCGGATCGATCGCGAGCGGCAGCGAATCGCGGCCGCGGCCGTACAGGACCGCCGGAGCCTTGCCGGCCGCGCGCAGCTTGCGATTGGCGCCCTTGCCGACGGCCTCGCGGGCCTCGACGACGAGTGCAGTTTCGGACATCGAGTCTCTCCTAGACGAACAGCGAGCTGACGCTCTCTTCGTTGGTGATGCGGCGGATCGCCTCCCCGAGCAGGTTGGCGATCGAAACCACGCGGATCCGGCCGCACGATCGTGCGCCGTCGTGCAGCGGAATGGTGTCGGTGACGACGAGCGTTTCCAGCTCGCTCTTCTCGATCCGCTCGATGGCGGGCCCCGACAACACCGGGTGGGTGATGGCGGCGCCGACCATCACGGCGCCCGCTTCCCGGAGCGCGCGCGCGGCTTCGGTCAGCGTCCCGGCGGTGTCGACCATGTCGTCGACGATCACGCAGCGCTGGCCCTCGACGTCGCCGATGATGTTCATGATCTTCGCGACGTTCGCCTGCTCGCGGCGCTTGTCGATGATTGCCAGCGGAGCATCGAGTCGCTTCGCGTAGGCGCGGGCCCGCTCCACACCGCCGGCATCGGGCGAGATGATGGTCACGTCGGAACCGAAGTGCTCCCGGATCGCCGGCAGCAGCACCGGTTTTGCGTACAGGTTGTCGACCGGGATGTTGAAGAAGCCCTGAATCTGGCCGGCGTGCAGGTCGATACAGAGCACGCGGTCCGTTCCGGAGACGGCGATCAGATCTGCGACGAGCTTGGCCGTGATCGGCACGCGCGGCGCGACCTTTCGGTCCTGGCGCGCGTAGCCATAGTACGGGATCACGGTGGTGACGCGCTTCGCCGACGAACGGCGCAAGGCATCGACCATGATCAGCAGCTCCATCAAGTGGCGATTTGCAGGCGCGGACGTGGACTGCAACACGAAGCAGTCGAGCCCGCGGACGTTCTCCTGGAGCTCGACGGCGATCTCGCCGTCACTGAAGCGCTCGACGCGAGCACGCCCGAGCGGAAGGCCGAGGTAGCCGCTGACCGCCTCGGAGAGGGCGGCATTCGAGTTTCCGGAGAAGAGCTTCATCCGCAACATCGCGGTAGCCTCGGAATCAGGTGAGGGTGGGAGAGCTTGGCTGGGGCGGGAGGATTCGAACCTCCACACACGGCTCCAAAGGCCGCTGTCCTACCATTAGACGACGCCCCAAACTCGGGCGAACTCGGGCGAACTCGGGCGAACTCGGGCGGCGCCAAGAACCCTCGTGGCACCAGCCATATGTGACCAAAGAACCGTGTGTGAAATCCAGGCTACGGAAATCGCTCAGGGGAACCCGTGGTACTGCCTACGTGGACGTGGTCGGTCGGTTCCCAGGAAATCCTCGCCGCCGCCGCCCGCGCCTCTTCCGCCGCTCCGAATACGCCGAAGACGGTCGGACCGCTTCCCGACATCCCGACGGCCTGGGCTCCCGAACGTTCGATCTCGCTGCGGAGACGTGCGATGCCCGCGTGCAGACCCGCTGCGATCGATTCGAGATCGTTGGCCAGCAGATCCTCGGCGAGGAGCCTCCGCCACCAGACTTCGAGTTCCCGGCCTTCCGGGCTTCCGATCCCGTTCGCCGTCGTCCTAGGCGACGGCATGCTACGGCCCGGTCCCTCGGGCGTCAACGCGGTGGATTCCGCCGCTGCGTCGACCGGTTGCCGGTGATCCCACGCGCGAAACACGGCCGCGGTGTCGAGCGGCGGTCGCGGGGTGGCGACGATCACCGGCAGTGCGGGGAACCCGGGAATCGGTTCGATCGCCTCGCCAATGCCGTGGACCCAGGCGGGCCTGGGATCCAGGAAGTACGGCACGTCGGCTCCGAGCGCGACGGCGAGTTCCGCGAGTCGATCCGGGGATACGGCGCCCGGATGGCCCGCCGCGAGCCCTCGCAGGACCGCTCCGGCATCACTCGACCCGCCACCCATTCCTGCCCCCACGGGGATTCGCTTCGTCAGCTCGATTCGGATGTCGGCGGCCAAGTTTGCTGCGGCGAGAAAGTTCTGCGCAGCTCGGGCCGCGAGATTCCGTTCGTCCGCCTCGAGGTTCGGCGGGCCCTTGCGGAGCTGGAAACGGACTCGAGCTGGCCGCGCAGGATCGATGCGGAGCGTCACGTCATCCGCGAGGTCCAACGGAACGAAGAGGCTTTCGAGCAGGTGATACCCATCCGCGCGCCTCCCGACGACACGCAGGCCGAGGTTCAGCTTGGCCTGCGCCTGGATCGCGGTCACACGAAACCTGCCCTCGGTCGTCCAGGCCTCGTCGTCGCGGATGGTCACTCGCCGGAGACCTTGCCCACCTTCACGAAGCCCATACGCAGTTCGTAGAGCACGCCTTCGAGCAGCTGTCGCTCAGCTTCGTCGAGGTTTCCGCGCGTCTTCTCTTCGATCACCTCGAGGAGGTCGATGTTGTGACGCGCCAGCGGAAGATTTCGCGCCCCCGGTTGCCCCGTGTCGGGATCCGCCGCGAGTCCCATGTGATAGAGCGCGGCAACGAAGAACGGCTGGACGAGCATCGCGAAGTCCGCCGGCGCAGGGCTCGCGCGTCCGCGCGAGGCTTCGGCGTCGTCACCCGGCGGCGAGGAATGGGGATCCCGGTCGCCTGCCTGCGGGCCGCCGTCGGGGCCGGACGCGGCGGCCTCCGGCGCGTCTCCTGTCGCTCCGCTCGCCGCTCGTCTGTCGATCACGACGAAATCTTCATCGTTCCGTTCTTCGCTCATCCGACGGTCTCTCCGGCCTCCGGGGGCTGCCCGACCTCGAGTCGGGCGAGCTCTCGATAGGCAAGGGAAAATCGATAGACGGCCGTCGCCGTGCCGAGTACTGCGAGAACCCAGAGCGCCGCGACGAGATAGCCCGAGATGGCGCCCACGCCGAGGATGAACAGCCGTTCGCCGCGTTCGAGTAGGCCGCCTTCGAAGGAGCGAACCCACTGCTCGGCGCGAGCCTTCGCGTACGATGTCAACACGGCGGCGATCAGCGCCACGCCCGCCAACAATACGGTGCCGGCGTCGCCGCGGCCCGCGAAGTGCAACATGACGCCAAGCAAGATCGCCATGTCGGCGAGACGGTCCATCGTGGAGTCGAGGAATGCGCCGAACGCCGTCGCGGTGCCATGGCGGCGGGCGATCACGCCGTCGACCAGGTCGAAGAGTCCGCCGGCGAGAATCAGCCACGCACCGAGTCCGAAGTGGCCGAATGCGAACGCCGTCGCAGACCCCAGCGAGATCACTGTGCCGGTCACGGTCAGTAGGTTGGGGTTCACCGAATGCCGGACGAGCGCGGGAAACGCCGCCTCGATCCAACCGTCGAGTCGATGTCCGAACTTCGCCTTGATCACGACCGGCTCCCCTCCCCGGACGCCTCGCTAGCGCGAATCGCCCGCCCGATCGGTGCCCGGGCTCCCCGGAGCCTCCTCCTTCGGCGCGATCTTCGCCGATACGTCCGGGAGCGCCGCCAGCTCCCGCTCCCGCTCCTCGTTCTCGATCCAGCCCCGACGGCCAGCGAGGCGGCTGTCGAGGCGAAGTTTGCGCAGCGCCGGTTCGATCATCGCTTCTCCTTTTCCTCTGGCGGCCGGGGAAGTTAGCAAATTGACAGCGAAAAGGCGTCTGGTAGCGTTCTCAGGACGGTTTCGAAGGGGGTCCGAGATGGCGATTTCGAACGATCACATTTCGAACGATCATGCTTCGTTCGCTCGGGCTGGCAAGATCCCCGCGCGGCTGTCCGCCGCGCTGCTCGCGATCGCGTTCACCGCGGCCTGCGCGAGCGCGCCGCCGCCCCCGAGTTTCGAAGACCTTCCGTCGGCCGAGGAGCTGTATCTGCGCGGGCAGGAGCAGATGGCCGACGCCGACGGCGGCGTCTGGTTCTTCGGAGGAGACTACTCTGAGGCCATCGGGACCTTCCAGGACATCATCGACAACTATCCGTACAGCGAGCAGTCAGTGCTCGCGCATCTCGCGATCGGGGATTCCTACTTCAGCCAGGGCAAGTTCGACGAGGCCATTTCGTACTACCGCGACTTCGTGGAGCTCCACCCGTCGCACGAGCGTGTTCCCTACGCGATGTTCCAGACGGTGATGTCATACTACAAGCAGAGCCGAGACGCCTCGCGAGATCAGACCGCGACCCAGGAGGCGCTCACGCACCTCGATCGCTTGCTCGCGCGCTACCCGAGTTCCGAGTACGCGCAGGAAGGCGAAAAGCTCTGGAAGGAGCTGCGCACCCGCCTCGGGGAACACACGCTGAACGTCGCGGATTTCTATTTCGACAACAGCGAATACGCTTCGGCAGCCGATCGCTATCGGAAACTCCTGGACCAATACCCCGGACTCGGCCTCGATGCCGAGGCGCTCTACAAACTGGGCGTCTGCTACCAGCAAATGAACCGGGCCGACGAAGCCCAGAAAATCTTCCAGGTCATCCTGGACAACTACCAGGGGACGGACGTGGCGGAGGCCGCCCAGGATCTGGTGCCCGCCGCCAACTGATCCGCTCCGTCGCTCCGCCAGTCACAGAGACCTGCCAGTCCCAGAGTTTCCAAGGGCCCGTCCCCCCGATGGGGCCAGGCCCTTTGTGACGTTTGGAATGCGATTGCCGCATCCGGCACTCTTCCGTGCCCTCTTTGCTCGATCCGTGGTCGAGTCCGGGTAGCCTGTAGCGCCGATGCTCCATCTGTTCCGCACGCCTGCGATGCACTCGATCTTCGTCGCGGTCGCCCTGCTGCTGGCGACTGCGACGAGTGCAGCGTCGACCGGAGGCGATCTCCGCGCGCCGACGGTCCTCCTGCTGTCGCTCGATGGTACGCGACCCGCCGACGTAGCCGAGCTGCCCGTCCTCCGCCGCATCGCCGCACAGGGTGTCGTGGCCGATGCGCTCGAGCCGGTGTTTCCGTCGAATACCTTTCCCAACCACGTGACGTTCGTCACGGGCGCCGAGCCGAACCGACACGGCATCGTCAACAATGTCTTCGAGGACGAGCAGCGCGGTGTCTATCGCTACGATGACGATCCCACGTGGATCGAGGTCGAGCCGCTGTGGTCCCTGCTCGCGCGCGCAGGGATTCCGTCGGCGTCGTACCACTGGGTGGGTTCGGAGGGTCCCTGGCGAAACGGGGAGGGAGCCCGGCACTGGGTGCGATTCGATTCGCGCGTTCCTGCACAGCGAAAAGTGACGAAAATCCTCGAGTGGTTGGACGTCGATGTGCCCGCGGAGCGTCCGCGCTTCATCACCGCATGGCTGCCCGGAGCCGACTCGACCGGCCACCGGTATGGGCCCGGCACGCCCGAGTCGGTCGCTGCGCTGCTCGAGCAGGAGACGGCGCTGGCGGAGCTCGTGGACGGGATCGAAGCGCGCGGGTTGCACGCCACCACGACGCTGATGATCGTCTCGGATCACGGGATGGCGAAGGTGGAGCGCTCGATCGATCTGGAAGCCGCCCTGCGCGACGTCGGGATCCGCGCGAACGTCATCGGCGGCGGTGGGTTCTCGACGATCCGCCTCGGCCGCGGATCGGGACAGCGGACGCCCGCCGAGCGTCGTGCCGCCGTCGTCCGCGCGGTGGAGGCGGCGCGGGAGCTCGGCCTCGAGGCGTGGCCGCGAGGCGAGAGTCCCGAGGCCTTGCCGACGTCGAATCCCCGCTTCGGTGACTTCGTCGCCATGGCGCCCGTCGGGACGGCCATCGTGGACGGAAGCCGTGCGCTCGCGGCGCCGGCGGCGGCGCTCGGTCTCGGGCTCCGCGGGGCGCATGGTCATCCGCCCGGGGCACCGGAAATGGAGGGGATCTTCTATGCGTTCGGACGCGGCGTCGAGGCGGGATTCCGCCCCGGTCGCGTGCGCGCCCTCGACGTGGCGCCTACCGTTCTCGAGCTTCTCGGCGAGCCGCAGCCCACGCACATGACGGGCCGGCCGATCCCCCTCCGCCACGATGAGGTCCGATGATCCGACGACGAGCCCCGATGACGGTCCGCGCGGGCGTTCTCGCGCTGTCTGCGCTGCTGTGCGGCGCCATCCTGCCGCTGACCGATGCCCGCGCGCAGGCCCGGAACCAGGAGAAGCGCTCGAAAGCGAAGCCCGAGGCGGAAGCGCCGGGTACGCGTGCGAGCGAGTCTGCGGGTTGGTACGCGCTGCGGATCACGCGCGGCGACACAGGGGTCATCGTGACCCACTTCTGGTCGAGCGGCCGCAGTATGCGTGCCGAGGCGGTGTTGTCCGGAGTGCTGATCCAGCAGATCGTCAGTGGCGAGTGGTACTACGTGATCGACGGCGTGAGCGGGGTCGGGATCGCCGTCCGTCGCAGTTCCGCGGCGCAGCAATTCGATCGAAGCCATCCGCGCGCGCGACCCTTCGGCAACGAGGCGGCGGATCTGATCGCACGCGGGGCCGAGGTGGTGCGGGAGGAGGAGGTCGGCGGCCGAAAGGTGAAGATCCATCGTCTGACCGACGAGCAGGGTCGCCACGAGATCTGGGTCACCGACGATGCGTCGGCGCTACCGATCCGCATCGATTCGACGGACCGGAATTCCGGCGCCCGGATCACCACGGACTACCTGGATTGGCTGAGCGGCATCCAGCCTCCCGCAGCGTTCTTCGAGCCCGATCCCCGCGTGCAGCTCGAGCGCATCGAGTACGACGAGTACATGCAGCGCGCATCGCGAGAACGACTCGGGCCGGCCCCCGTGCTGTTCGGCGACCTGCTCCACGGACCCATCGAGCGCTGAACACGTCGGCCGCGCCGAGGGGCGGCGCGGGTCCCGCGCGAAGGCTCGCTAGGAGCTGACCCAGGTGATGTTGGCGTCGGCGAGCTGCGGAGCGCTGTCGGCCAGCACCGCGAGTTTGCGCGCCACTCGGCCCGCGATCTCCCGCAGCGTGACCGCTGCCGGTGCATCCGGCGCGTGGACCAGGATGGGTCTGCCGATGTCTCCGCCCTCCACCACTCGCGGATCAATCGGTAGCTCGCCGAGGAACTCGATCCCGAGTTCCGCGGCGACGCGCTGGCCTCCGCCCTTGCCGAACAGGGAGTAGCGGCGGTCCGGGAGATCCGGCGGGACGAAGTACGACATGTTCTCGACCAGGCCGAGCACCGGGACGCTGACCTTCTCGAACATCGCGAGACCCTTGCGCGCATCGATCAGCGAGAGATCGTTGGCGGTGGTGACGATCACGGCGCCCGAGAGCGGCGCCTGCTGGGTCAACGTGAGCGCCGCATCGCCGGTTCCGGGCGGCAGGTCGACGACGAGGTAATCGAGTTCGCCCCATTCGACATCGGTGAGGAACTGGCGGATCAGGCCGTGGACCATGGGGCCGCGCCAGATCACCGGCGAGTCATCGGTCAGGAAGAAGCCCATCGACATCAGCTTCAGGCCGTAGCCCTCGTGGGGAAGGATCCTGCGGTCGCGCGTCTCGGGGCGTCCGCTGACTCCCGTGAGCAGCGGCAGCGAGGGCCCATAGACATCCGCATCGAGCAGGCCGACCGCCGCGCCCGTCTCCCGCAGCGCGAGCGCCAGGTTCACCGCAACGGTGCTCTTGCCGACGCCGCCCTTTCCGGAGGCGACGGCGATCACGTTCCGCACGCCCGGCAGGATGTCGGCCGGCGATGGTCCGGGCCCAGCGGCCTCGGCGTTGGCCACGCGACCGCGGGTGTTGGCCGTCATCGTGACGTCCACCTGCGACACGCCCGGCAGCGCGCCGACGCGCTCGCGCGCCGCGCGTTCGAACTCGGCCTTCACCGGACAGGCCGGCGTCGTCAGCTCGATGTCGAACGAGACGCGGTCGCCGTCGATCCGGAGCTGCTTGATGAAGCCGAGGTCCACGATGCTGCGGCCGAAATCCGGATCGACGATCGGTCGCAGGGCGTCGAGAACATTCTCGGGACTCACGGAGGGACTCGCCATGGTCCGAGTCTAGCGGTCCAACTCGACGGGGAAACCGCGTCTTCTCGTCGACGCGTCGCCCGCCCCAGAGCCGGGCGATCGCGACGTTACAGAGGGTCGAAGCTCGCGATGCCGCGCGCGTAGAGGAAGGCGGCGATCTGACCCTCGCCGCGGTCGGCGAAGTAGTCGCCAACGGCCAACACCATTCGGGCGTGCATCAGTACCCGAGCGCACACCGAATCTCCCGCCTCGCAGGTCGTCGCTGCCATCAGTCGCACCACGGTGGCGCGAAGCGCGGTCCGGAAGCGTTCCGCGATCGGCTGCAGCTCCGCGATGGGCTGGGTCGGCAGTTCCAGGCCCCAGTGGATTCCGGGCAGCAACGCCGCGAGGCGGAACTCCGAATCCTCGGCCAGGAAGCGTTGGGCCATCGGGATCAGGAACGACGCCGGCGAGCGCGCCAGGAGCCGCGACTCGCTGACCGGGAGCTCGTCGAGTAGTCGTTCGATCGCGAGGCTCGTGTCCTCGAGCGTCCACGCGAGGCCCGCGAGAGGATCTACCGGCCCCGCGGTATGGAGGATGCCCGAGGCCTGATTCTGCGTGTTGCGGCGATCGCGGCCGAAGCCCGTCCACTGCAGCGCCGGCTCCACCGCGGGCGCTGGCGTATTCCATACGAACACTTTGCCCTCGCGGGTGAAAGCGATGATCTCGGTGAGGCCGTCGCCGTCGACATCTCCGGCCGTCGGCGTCGCGATGTGCCAGTTGTGCGTGAACTTGGGCCAGCCCGCCGGCATCGACCCATCTGCGGAATAGGCGCGCACCTGGTACACGCCGCTTCCGTTGAGGAGTTCCGCGATGCCGTCGCCGTCGACGTCTGCGAGTGCCGGGCTGCCGATGAACTGCATGTCTTCCATGACGCGCGGGAAGGCTGGGAGGAGGGCGCCCGTCCGCGCGTCCCAGGCGGTGATCTGATGGTGCGCGAAGTCCTCCTCGACGAAGTCGGTCGGCGGCTCCGTGGACGTGGCTTTGCCCTGCTGCGCCGACACGACGACGTCGAGCAGCTTGCGCAGGCCGCCGGTTGGGGCAACGAACTCCGGCAGTCCGTCACCGGTCATGTCGCCGAAGGCACCCGATCCGAGCGCGCCGAAGAACGGCGCGTCCGGGGAACCCGCGGATTCGGGGACGACCGGGAAGCCCGAAACTGCCGTGCCGTCCGCGCGCCACGCATAGAGGTGGCCATCGAGCGCGGAGTGCACGATCTCGAGCGCGGGGTGCGCGCCCGGGACGTCGAGGTCCGCCAGGGTCGGTGCCCCGACGACGCCACGGTCCGAGTCGTTGAGACGGTTGCGGTTCTCCGGATCCGAGAGCGCCGGGTCCGTTTCGACCGGGAAGCCGGGCCGCAGCTGGCCGTGGTCGTCGAAGACGTAGATCCTTCCGCGCATGCCTGCGGCGACGATCTCGACCCTGCCGTCGCCGTCGAGGTCGTCGGCGGCCACGGCGCCAATGATGGCCTCGTGCGGGACCGGCACCGCACCGCTGGTGAACCCGACGGAGAGACCCTCGCCGATCGCGAACGTGCGCGCTGGCCAGCCGGGCAGGTCCTCTCCGGTTCCGCCGTCGAGGACGTGGACGGATCCGTCGCCGGCGCCGTGCACGATGTCGAGCACGCCGTCGCGATTCACGTCCGCGAGAGCAGGCGCACTCTCGCCGGAGCCCGCGAGGCGGCGAACGTACCGGAGGCTGGGGTCGCGGTGGATCGCCACGGTCCTGCGGTCTTCGCCGAGGTTGCCGAAGGCATCGACGACGCGCAGGCGCAGCGTCACCGTGTGGGTGTCGGGCGTCG
>CAYOHN010000078.1:0-12714 GCA_964403735.1 uncultured Spirochaetales bacterium
GCGTGCAGGTACTTCATGAAGCGCGCCTGGTAGATGCCGAGGATCGGTCCGAGACCCATCGAGACGGTCGGGAACTGCCAGAACGAGGGCATCAGCCAAGGGTGCGGATACGAGGACAGGCCCTTGCCGTCGACCTCGCGCCGGAAATGGCCGAGCTGCTCCTCGCTGAGTCGGCCCTCGAGATACGCGCGCGCGTAGATGCCGGGTGCCGAGTGTCCCTGGATGTAGAGCAGGTCGCCGCCCGAGTCCTCGCTCGGCGCGCGGAAGAAGTGGTTGAATCCGACGTCGTAGAGCGTCGCCGCCGACGCGAAGCTCGCGATGTGTCCGCCGAGCTCGGACGATTCGCGGTTTGCCTGGACGACCATGGCGAGGGCGTTCCACCGCACCAGCGAACGGATCCGGTGCTCGAGTCCCGGCTCCCCGGGCAGCGAAGGCTCCTCGCTCGCGTGGATCGTGTTGAGATAGGCGGTCGTCGCGGAGTAGGGCAGGTGGATGCCGGAGCGCCGCGCCTGGTCGATGAGCCGCTCGATCAGGTAGTGCGCGCGCTCGGGTCCGACGTTGCGCAGCACGCCGGCGAGCGCGTCGAGCCACTCGCGGGTTTCCTGCGGATCCGGGTCGGTGTCGTGGTCGACCATGCGATCCCCTTGGATGCCGATCGTGCCGTGCCGATTCGCACCGGGAGGTTCGGATCAGTGGACGGCGAGCCGGGCCTCTCGCGCCACCCGGAGCTGCTGGAAATCCGCATCGGCGTGATACGACGATCGCGTGAGCGGGGAGGAGGAGACCATCTCGAAGCCTTTGGCGCGGGCGCGCGCGGCGAGCTCGCCGAACTCTGACGGCGGGACCCAGCGCGCGACCGGGATGTGAGCGAGCGTCGGCCGCAGATACTGGCCGATCGTGACGAAGTCGACGTCGTGCGCGCGCAGATCGTCGAGCACCGCATCGACCTCGTCCAGCGTCTCGCCGAGCCCGACCATCAGCCCGGATTTCGTGAAGACGCCCGGGGCGATCTCCTTCACGCGCGCGAGCAGGTCGAGCGAATGTTCGTAGCTCGCTCCCGGTCGCACGGTCCGATACAGGCGCGGAACGGTCTCGAGATTGTGGTTGTAGACGTCGGGCCGGGCACTCGCCGCGACTTCGAGCGCGCCGGGCTTGTGGCGGAAATCCGGCGTCAGCACCTCGATGGTGGTGTCCGGTGCCATCGCTCGGATCGCCTGGATCACCGCGACGAAGTGGCTCGCGCCGCCGTCCGGCAGATCATCGCGATCCACCGACGTCACGACGACGTGTCGCAGGCCGAGCCGGGCGACCGCCTCGGCCACGCGTTCCGGCTCGCGCGCATCGACGGGATCGGGACGCCCCGTCTTGACGTTGCAGAAGCTGCACGCGCGCGTGCAGACGCTGCCGAGAATCATCACCGTGGCGTGTCGCTGGGCCCAGCATTCGCCGAGATTCGGGCACGCCGCCTCTTCGCACACGGTGTTGAGGCGCAGCTCGCGGACCAGCGAGCGGGTTTCCTCGAGCCCCGGCGAGCTCGTGACCCGCACGCGCACCCAGTCCGGCTTGCGCAGCGGCGCGGCGCCCCCCTCGGCGGCAGCAGCGGCCGCTTCGAGAGCAACCCGGCGGTCGTCCTTCAGTCTCGCGCGTCGCGCTTCCATCTCGCGGGAGCCTACCGCGATCCCTCGGGGACGCCGTGCGCGCTGCGCAGCAGCGCTTCCCGCGCCAGAACCATGCGGTCGTTGCCGAAGTACATGTCGTCGCGATTCACGAACAGCGTCGGCGAGCCGAAGCCGCCGCGCGCCACCAGCTCGTCGGTGGTGTCGCGCAGCCGCTGTTTGGTCTCCGGCGCGGCGATCCGCGCGAAGAACGCCTCCCGGTCGAGCCCGACGGATGCGACGACGTCCGCCAACACCTCCGGCTGCGAGATGTCGCGCAGATCGCGCCAGTACGCCTCGAAGACATTGCGCGCGTACGGCGCGATGCAGCCGGCGTCGAGCGCCAGGAAGGCACCGCGCATGGCCTGGACGCTGTTCACCGGAAACACCGGGGGCTGACCGATCTCGATGCCGACGTGGCGGATCCAGTCGCGCAGATCCTTGGCGTAATAGCGGGCCTTTGCCTTCACCGGCTTCGCGCGTTGCTCGTAGACGCTCGGATTGACGGCGTTGAAGACACCGCCGACGAGGATCGGCTTCCAGACCAGCGTGGCTCCCGTCTCGGCCGCGAGTGCCTCGATCCCGTGGAAGGCGAGGTAGGTCCACGGGCTCGAACAGTCGAAGAAGAACTCCAGCGTCGCCGGCTCGTTGATCGTCATGACCCGGGGATTAGCACTCCGCGGCGCGCGGGAGCCAGCGGTGGACGCCGAGTGCGAGCACCAGCGACCCGACCCCCGCCGCCCAGTACGGGGCCGCGGGTCCGCCGGCCTCGAGCAGCCACCCCGAGAGCAGGCTCGACGCCGAGCCGCCGATGCCCACCGACACGACCGCGAAACTCGCCTGGGCCGTCGAGCGCAGCTGCGGCGGCACGGCGGCGTCCAGATACAGCGGGGCGCCCAGCATCAGACCGAGGACGACGACGGCGTGGAGCGCCTGCAACGGCGCGAGCCATGCGAGCGACAGCGTGGCGGCGCAGCCGATCCAACGCGCGCCCCCCGCGAAGAGTCCGATCGCCAGCAACGAGCGGGGAGAGAGCCGCGCCGTCAGCCAGCCGAGCCCCGCGATCAGGACGACCTCGGGGATCAGCATCCACAGCCACATCGTGCGGACCGTATCGAGATCGCCGCCGCGCGCGTGGACGAACACCGGGAAGAACTCGAGCGGACCGTTCTGGAACAGGAACGCGAGGATCCCGAGTGTGAGGACGCGCCGGAAGCGTCGATTGCGCGCGAGGCTGCGCCACTCGCCGGGCGCCGCCCGCAGCGCCAGGGTGCCGTGTCGAGGCAGCGCGAGCGCCGCGAGCGCGGCTGCTAGCGCCAAGGCGGCCGCCAGCGGGAAGATCAGCTCGAGGCCGGCCTCGGTCGCCACCTCGTTGCCGAGGGCGACGTCGCGCGCCTCGTGCCAGTAGGTCACCAGGACCGGAAAGCCGAACATCGCCGCTCCGAAGCCGACCGTGCCGAGCGCCCGGACGATTCCGAACGCATGCGCGTGATCGTGGAAGGCCGGGATGCTGACCGACAGCGACAGCGGGATCAGCGAGCGCGCGGAGATCGCCAGCAACGCCGTGGCGGCGAGCAGCGGCCCGAAGCCGGACGCCGAGGCGATCGCGACGTGTCCCAGCGCGGTGCCGAGACACAAGACGACCAGGATGCGCGCGCGCATGCCGGTGCGATCGGCTGTCGATCCCCAGAGCGGCTGCGCCACCATCGCGATCAGCGGCATCACCGCGAGCACTGCTCCCACCTCGGTTCCGCTCAGGCCCGCCCGCTCGCGCAGATACAACGCGTAGTAGGGAAGGATGAGCCCGAGGGGCGCCATCATCAGGAACCAGTACGTACCGTGGGACAGCGCCCGCCGCGGGAGCGACGGCGAAGCGTCGTCGTCGGGTGTCGCCATCAGCGGCCGTCGAAGACGGGCGTGCGTTTGGCGAGGGCCATGCCTCCACCCGCGCAGAAGCCGCGGATCATCGCGAGCACCGGCTGGCCGGCCTTTGCGATCGCTTCGAACCCCTCGAGGATGCTGCGGTGTGTACGCGTTGCGGCACGGCGGAGCATCCTAGCGCTCGCGCCGGGCGCGTGCGTCGTCGCGGCGGTAGCCTGCGTCGGCGAGAAGGGCGGCGCATCGCGTGGCCGCAAGGAGGGCGCGATGGGCGACGACCGGGGCCCCGACGAGGCCGGTATCGACCGATCCGGATAGAGCGAGTTCGGCATCCGCGATTGCCTCCGCGAAGCGTTCGGGCGCCGGCCCGGCTGGATGAACGCGCTGATGTTGTTCTGCGCGTACATGGCATTCGTGTACGTCCCGTGGGACTTCCTGTGGAAGCCGATCGCCGTCGACGAGGAAGTCTGGTTCGGGGTTCGCCTGCACGGAGGCTGGGCCAAGGCGACCGAGCCGATCCATTGATGCTCGAACTCAACTGCGCGGCCCCGATGCTGCTCACCCACGCGTTGCTGCCGCGCCTGCGCGCCCGCGGTCGCGGCGCCGTGCTGTTCACCGGCTCGCAAGCCGCGCGGCAACCGCTCCCGCTGCACGCCGCGTACGCGGCGACCAAGGCGTTCGACGGCTTCCTCGGCGAGGCGCTGTGGGCAGAACTCCGCGGCAGTGGCGTCGACATCCTGGTGGTCGAGCCGGGCAGCACGGAGACCGAGTTCCAACAGGTGGCCGGCGAGCTGCCGCACACCGGGCAGTCGCCCGACCAGGTCGTCGCGATCGCGCTCGACCGCCTCGAACGCCAACCGTCGGTGTCGACACGCTGGTGGCACTGGCTGCGCGGAAACGTCGCGATGCGCTTCTTGCCGCGGTCTCTGCTCGTCTTGCTCGCAAAGCGCGCGATGGAAGGGCAGACCCCGCCCGAACTCCGCTGATGCACGCGGTCCGGCGACTCGGACACGAGGTCGAACCGCCACAAGTCCCGGTGATTCATCAATCCGGTCGGATATTTACGATCTTTTCGGGGAGTCCGGCGAGAAATCCGCTGGTGGAGCTGGGGGGAATCGAACCCCCGACCTCTTGAATGCCATTCAAGCGCTCTCCCAACTGAGCTACAGCCCCAGCGGGTTCCCTCGGCAAGCGGGGCAAGCTATCGCCCGGCCTCGAACCTGACAAGAGCGATCCCGAGGGGTTTGCCGCTGTACGCGCTTCCGCGGCGGCCCGACCCCTCGGGCTGCTGGCCCGCGCAAGGTCCGGTGGTATGCTGGCCCGCCCGCTGGCCGGAGTGGCGGAATTGGCATACGCAGGGCACTCAAAATGCCCCGGCCCGCAAGGGCCGTGTGGGTTCGAGTCCCACCTCCGGCACCATCTCCGCCGACGCGCAGCCGCGTCGGCGAAGGGGCGGCGCGCTCGCCGGTGCGCCAGGGCGGGGAAGGGCCGGCGATCCGGGCGGTCGCTGCCCGCGAAGCGAAACTGGACGGAATCACCGGACGAATAGGGCGGTCGATGTCGCGTCGAACCGGCCGTCACTCTCGGGGACCCTGCGCCGCGTCCCGTGGCGCCGAAACAAGGAGTGGGGATTCATGCTGAAGATCGTTCGCAACGCCTCTGTGACCGCGTCGTTCGCGTTCGCTCTCGCGCTCGGCCTGGCGCTGGCCGGGGCCGCACCGGCCTCGGCGCAGACGCGCGAGTTCACCGGGAAAGTGGACTCGATCAGCGAGAAGAAGATCATCATCGACAACCGCCAGGGCGACAAAGTTTCGTTCAACAAGTTGGACGAGACCGTGGTCGAGGGCGAGAAGACGAGCTGGGGCGAGATCAAGAAGGGCGAATGGGCCACCGTCGAGTGGAAGTTCATCGACAAGCCCCGCAAGGCCTACAAGGTCACCGTGATCCCGCCGAAGGAAGAAGTCGGCGAGGACGAGTAGCGCAGCGCGTCGAACCGCCGTTCGGGGGCCCTCCGCGCAGCGCGCGGAGGGCCTTCGCGTCTGTGAAGCGCAGATAGAGATAGACCTGGGCCCTCGTCGCGCCCGAACGTGTCCTGTAGCCTTGGTTCGTGAAGACCGGTGCCGCCACGCCCCCGTTCCGCCCAGACCAGTACGAGCGCTACCAGCGCCATCTGGAACTCCCTGCGTTCGGCGCCGAAGGGCAGCAGAAGCTGCTCGCCGCACGGGTCCTGTTGATCGGCGCGGGCGGACTCGGTTGCCCGCTCGCGCAGTACCTGGCGGCAGCGGGCGTCGGCACGCTCGGCCTCGTCGACTTCGATGTCGTCGAGGCCTCCAACCTGCAGCGTCAGATCCTGTATGGAACGCGCGACCTCGGACGCCCCAAGGTCGAAGTGGCGCGCGATCGCATTCTCGCGCTCAATCCGGATGTCCAGGTCGAAGTGCATGCCCGGCGGCTCACCGCCGACGACGCGCTCGCTCTGCTCTCCACCTTCGACGTCGTCGTCGATGGCACCGACAACTTCCCCACTCGCTACCTCGCCAACGATGCCTGCGTGCTGCTCGGCAAGCCGAACGTGCACGGATCGATCTTCCGCTTCGAGGGACAGGCGACCGTCTTCGATGCACGGCAGGGACCCTGCTATCGCTGCCTGTATCCGGAGCCGCCGCCGCCGGGCAGCGTGCCGTCGTGCGCCGAAGGCGGCGTGCTCGGGGTGCTGCCGGGGCTGATCGCGCTGATCCAGGCCACCGAGACGATCAAGCTGTTGGCCGGCATCGGCGAGCCGCTGATCGGTCGCCTGCTCCAATACGATGCGCTCGAGATGAGCTTCCAGGAGTTCCGGCTGCGCAAGGATCCGCAGTGCCCGGTCTGCGGCGAGAAGCCGACGGTGACCGAGCTGATCGACTACGAAGGCTTCTGCGGTGTGCCGCGGCAGGGAGAGGAGGAGCCGCTGCGAGAGCTGAGCGCCGTCGCCGTCGATGCGATGCGCGCGCGCGGCGAAGAGTTCCTGCTGCTCGACGTGCGCGAGCCCGACGAGTGGCGGTCGGCGCACATCGACGGCGCGCGGCTCCTGCCGCTCGGGCAGCTTCCGGAGACACTCGGCGAACTCACCCCTTGGAAGGATCGCAAGATCGTCGTGCACTGCCGTTCCGGCGCTCGCAGTGCGCGCGCGTGCCGGCTGCTGCACGAGAACGGCTTCGCGGACGTATGGAACCTGACGGGCGGGATCGAGGCGTGGGCGCTCACGGTCGACCCGAACGTCGCGAAGAGCTGAACGGAGACCGCACGCGATGGCAAAGAAGACGAAGATTCCGGGCCCGCTCGACAGGAGGCACCTGATCGAGCGCGCGCTCAGTGCCGATGCGGCGCGGGCGCTGGCCGAGGCCTACGTCGCCGACGGGCGGATCTGGGAGGCGGTCGTTTTTCTCGTGAAGGCCGATGCCCGGGATCGCCTGGCCGAGCTGCGCGAGGAGGCCACCCGGACCGGCGATGCGTTCCTGGTGCGCGAGCTGTCGCGCGCGCTCGGCGAGGAGCCGACCCCGGAGCGCTGGAGCGCCGTGGCCGAGGCCGCCCGCGTGGCGGGCAAGGAACGCTTCGCCGAGCAGGCGCAGCGCCTTGCCGAGCGACGACCGGAGTGACGGCGGAAACGGAGGAGGCGGAGAGATGGCGATCCGAACATTCGTCGTGCGCGGCCTGGCGAAGGAAGTGGAGGAGTCCCTGAACAAGCTCCTGGCGGCCAGCCCGCCGCTGCAGATCCTGCACGTCGTGCAGAGCGAGTCCAGCGATCACATCACGGTGACGCTCGTGGTCGACGAGCCGGATCCGCAGCGAGACTGACGCCGCCGTTGTCCGCCGTCGCTCCCCCCGCCGCGATTCCGGACCCGCGCAGCGATTCGATCCGGATCGAGAATGCCCGCTCGCACAACCTGCGCGGCGTCACGTGCGCGTTGCCGCTCGGCAGGCTCAGCGTCGTGACGGGTGTCTCCGGGTCCGGCAAGTCGACGCTTGCGTTCGACACGGTCTACGCCGAGGGACAGCGACGCTACGTCGCGTCGCTGTCGACGTATGCGCGGCAGTTCCTCGAGCGCTTGCCGCGGCCCGAAGTGGATGCGATCTCGCAGCTGCCCCCGGCGATCGCCATCGAACAGCGCAACCGCGTCACCAACGCGCGCTCGACCGTCGGCACCGCGACCGAGATCCTCGATCACCTGCGACTGCTGTGGGCGAAGATCGGCGAGACGCGCTGTTCTCGCTGCGATCTGCCGGCACAGCCGGGGACGGTGACGGCGGTGGCGGAGCGCATCGTCGCCCGGAGCGCCGGGCGTCGCGCCTCGATCGGGGTCGCGCTGGCGGCCGGGAAGCGGGAGTCCGCCACCGCGCTGCGGGAGCGGCTGCTGCGCGATGGCTGGAGCCGTCTGCTCGACGCGGGCGGCGGCGCCGTGGATCTCGACGGGCTGTCACCGCGCGCCTTCAACGCGTTGCGCGCCGAGTCGTTGCTGCTGATCGATCGCCTGGCCCTGCGCGACGACGAGCGCGGCCGCGTCGAAGAGGCCGTGGCGACGGCCTTCGCGCGCGGCGACGGAGAGCTGACCGTTGCGTTCGACGACGGCGAACGCGCGACATTCCGCGAGGGCTTCGCGTGCGACGGCTGCGGTCGCCGCTTCCCGACCCCCGAGCCGGCGCTGTTCTCGTTCCAGAGTCCGCTGGGCGCGTGTCCACGCTGTCAGGGCTTCGGGCGGGTCTCGGCGCTCGACCTCGCCCGCGTCCTCCCGGACCCGAGTCGCTCGCTCGCCCAAGGGGCGATCGCTCCGTTCCAGACGCCGATGGGCCGGGCGATGCAGAAGGATCTGCTGCGCGCGTGCAAGCGGCTGCGGATTCCGACAAGGGAGCCCTGGCACGCGCTCTCCGACGCGCAGCAGCAGCTGGTGCTCGCTGGCGACGAAGCGGCCGGCGGCGATTGGTACGGCGTGCGCGGCTTCTTCGATTGGCTCGCGAGCAAGCGCTACAAGGTGCAGGCGCGCGTGCTGGTCGCACGCTACCGCCGCTTCGATCCGTGTCCGGACTGCGACGGCGCCCGCCTGCGACCCGAAGCGCGTGAGGTCTTCGTCGACGGTCGCGAGATCGGCAGCGTCGCGCGGATGACGCTCGCGGACCTGCACGCGTGGCTTCACGCGCTGGTGTTGCCGCCGGCGGCGGCGCTGCGGGCCGGGCGCCTCGTCGATGCGTTGCGGAGCCGCGTCGGAACGGCGCAGCGGGTGGGCCTCGGCTATCTGGCGCTCGATCGACAGCTGCGCACGCTGTCCGGAGGCGAGGCGCAGCGGATCCAGCTCGCGGCGGCACTCGGCGGCACCTTGACCGCCTCGCTGTGCTGCGCGCGATCCGCGACCACGGCAATACCGTGGTGGTCGTCGAACACGCGCCGGAGATCATCGGAGCGGCCGACCACGTCGTCGATCTCGGGCCGGGCGCCGGGAGGCTCGGAGGACGGCTCGTCATCGAGGGCTCCGTCGACGCGGTGCGAGCGCATCCGGACTCGCTCACCGGCCGCGTGCTGCGCGGAGAGTTCAAGCAGCGGCCGCGGCCGCGACGCCGAGCGAGCGGCCGGCTGCGGATCGTCGGCGCGTCGGCGAACAATCTGCGCGACGTCACGGTCGACGTGCCGCTCGGTCAGCTCGTGTGCGTGACGGGCGTCTCCGGGGCGGGCAAGACCAGTCTGGTCCGCAGCGTGCTGGTCGGGCAGCTGCTCGGGGATCCCGACCGCGGCGCCTGCGAACGCATCGAAGGCGCCGACGCCCTCGAAGGCGTGATCCTGATGAACGGCGCACCGCTGGCCCGCAGTCCGCGTTCCAACCCGGCGACGGTCTCGAAGGCGTTCGACGCCATCCGCAAGCGCTTTGCCGCCACGCGCGAGGCGCGCGCGCTCGGCGTCTCGGCGGGGTGGTTCTCGTTCAACGTGCCCGGCGGTCGCTGCGAGGCGTGCGAAGGAGCCGGCGAGGTCGTCGTCGACATGCAGTTCCTCGAGGATCTACGCGTCCCCTGCGAACGGTGCGACGGCCGCCGCTACAAGCCGGAAGCGCTGCAGGTGCAGCTCTCGGGCCGCTCGATCGTCGACGTGCTCGGCATGACGCTCGACGAAGCCGGCGCGTTCTTTGCTGCGGATCCGCAGGTCGCGCAGCGGCTGGCGCCGCTCGTGCGCGTCGGGCTCGGTTACCTGACGCTCGGCCAGCCGCTGTCGACACTCTCCGGTGGCGAAGCGCAGCGGCTGCGCATTGCGCAGGCGCTCGCCGAGGCGCAGCCACGCCGGCTCTACGTGCTGGACGAGCCGACCACGGGTCTTCACCCCGCCGACGTCGAGGTACTGCTGGCGTGCCTCGACGAACTGCTCGACGCCGGCAGCAGCGTCGTCCTCGTCGAGCACGATCTCGGCGTGATCCGCCGCGCGGACTGGGTCCTCGACGTCGGGCCCGAGGGCGGGCCGGGCGGCGGCCGCATCGTTGCCGAAGGGCCGCCGAGCGCCGTCGCGAAGGTGCTCGAATCCATCACCGGCGCCGCCTTGCGCGGAGAGTTCGCGATCGAATCGAGCCGGGAGGCCTCGTGACGGAGCGGGCGACACCGCCGGGGGACATCACACCGGAGACCTTCTTTTCGTGCTGGGTACCCGAAGCCGTCGCGTCGGACCCGCAACGCCGCGCGCGGCTCGGCGACAAGCCGCTGCATCTCGAGTTCGAGCTGGAAGGGGAGGGCGGCGGCTTCTTCACCGTCCACATCCAGGACGGCGTCGTCGCCGGAACGGTCGGTGGGCTCGAAACGGCCGACCTCCGCGTCCGCCTCGACATGGAGACCTGGCGCGCGCTGAACCGCGGCGAGCTCTCGGGTCCCGAAGCGTTCCTCCGCCGCCGCGTGCACCTCCGCGGCAATCTCTTGCTGGCGGTGAAGCTGCACCTGATCCTCGGCTGAGAGGGTTGCCAGAGTGCGCCGTCCGAAGGATCGAGGGCCTGGGCGGAGGGGACACCCTCCGGCCAAGGTCCTCGCCGGCGGGCGTCGCGACTCCGATCCTGCTCTTCTGACGGCTGCGGAGTTTGGCCTCCGGGTGTCCCCTCCGCCCAGGCACGGGGTTCTCGTCATCCGCGAACTACGATCCGGTGCTCGGGCCCGGCGGGTGACGGATTTCGTCCGGCAGTGACGCCACTCCGCGTCACTCCGGCCTCTGCAGACCCGATCGTGGGCGCCCCGCTCGTCCGCAGGTCACCGGCAGTTCCGCGTTCCAGCGCGGCGCCGGTGCGGGAGTTCCGGCGCGGCGCGTCCCGCGCAGCGGCAACGTTCGCCACGTCGGGAACGGATCTTGCGATGCCCTTCCGCCGTGCGACAAGACAAACTCCTCTTCACGATTTTTCTGGGCCTCGCGCTCGGCCTCGCGGCCGGTCCGTCGGCCCAGGCTCTCTCGATCAGCGCGCCGACGATCGCGCTCACGGCGGCGGACAGCGCGGACGTGCTGACGACGAATGGCGCCAATCGAGTCCAGATCGCCAGCGCCGTCTCGGTGCTCGGGGCGCCGTCCGGCGCGGAGCTCGCCGGCACCGGTGCGAGCGACGGGTTCGCGACGCGCTACGCCGGACTACTCGCGCTCGATCGCGAGGCCGGCGGCGGATCGACCACGCGCAGCGCCACGGCGAGCTACATGATCACCTTCACCGTCGACAACCCGACAGGAGCCGCGTTCCTGCTGGCGATCGACACCAGTCGCATCGGGACAATCGCGCTCGTCGACGACAGCACCGGAGACGCGAGCGCGACGCTCGGGGGCGTCACGGGGCTGCTGAACGCCGTCGCCGATCCGGCGCTGGGTCTGGCCGGAGTCGCACCGGTCAGTAGCGCCGCGACGACGAGCGTCGCGGTCGCGCAAACGGGCCCCTCCTGGACGCTCGCGAGTTCCGCCGTCGGGACGCAGGTCTTCACGCTGGACTTCACGTGGGACGCGGGCGTCACCAGCAGCCGCAACGAGGCCGCGATCCGGCTCGGCATGCCCGGGGGACTCGGGAGCACGACGGCCGACGACACGCCGGGTCCGTTGTCCGCCGACGGGCACTTCGTGAACGTCACGCTGACGAACGTCCCCGAGCCGAGCACGTTGCTGCTGCTCGGATCGGGAGTCCTCGCGCTGTCGCTGCAGCGGCGACGCGCATCGTAGACCTGATCTCCGACGACCGAGACGAACGGCGGGAGCGGACGGGAATCAACCCCGCCGGTTCAACCTACGACTGGAACGCCGAGGACTTCACCGTGCTGATCAGCCTCAGCGCGAGCGAGGTCACCTCCGTCTCCGGAGCGCCTATGCGCTTTTCCATCGCTGGTCGCTACTACGCCGAGTCGCCCTCCAGCGGGCCCGAGTGGGGCGCGCGCTTCGTCGTGAGGCTGCTGTTCCCGAAGTAGGACCGCGCCCGCGCCGCCTATGGCGCAAAGGTCGCGCGGGCTTCGATGGTGTAGTCGCCCTCCGAGAGGTCGAAGCTCGCCGTGACGTCGCAGGTGCCCGCCGCATCGCAGGCGTCCAGGGACACCGCCTGGCTGACGGGAGTGCCCGGCCGGGGCTTCACATCCACCCTCACACTGGTGCCGCTGGGCACGCCCCGGGTGCGGAGCGTCACGTCCACGGCTCCGGCCGAGGGCACGAGCACGTCGACGTGGGGGCCGAAGCCATCCTCGGGGCCGCGCCAGCCCACCGTCGGCGCGAGCACGACCTCGCCGGCGACCGAGGTGATCGTCACCGAAGGCGCCAGCGGGTTCCGCAGGGGTCCGGGCGCCCCGCGCTGGGTGAGACGCGTCGGCTGGAGGTAGCTGCTCTGGGGCAGCTGGTTCGAGAGCGCCTCCACGCGCACCTGGCCCGGGTTTCCGCTGCTCCCGACGTCCAGGGTCCCCGAGCCGACCACGGCGGTCGCGAGCACCCGCAGGGTGCCACCGCTGCCTTGGCCGCCTGCGGGGCAGAAGAAGTTCCCGGCACCTCCCGTTCCGCCTCTTGCGGTCAGCGAGCCCTCGTGAGTGAAGGTGGCATTGGTGGCCAGCAGCAGCGCGCCCCCGCCGCCGCCCCCGCCGCCGCCGGCCGAGCCGCCGCTCGTCGTTTCCCAGGAGGCTCCGCCCCCCCCCCGATCCGCCCACCAGGGGCAGGAACGAAGCGACGTAGCTCCCGTTG
>CAYOHN010000079.1:0-12606 GCA_964403735.1 uncultured Spirochaetales bacterium
CGCCGAAGACGAAGCCTTCTTCGGCTTCGGCGAGAAGACCGGTCCGCTCGACAAGCGCGGGCGTGTGCTGCGGATGCGCAATCGCGACCGTCCGGTGTGGGAGGGTCTCGATCCGCTGTACGCATCGATCCCGTTCTTTGTACGGCTCTCTCGCGCGGGCGGCGTGCCCCGTGCCGACGGCTTCCTGCTCGATGGCGCGGCGCCGTCGCGCTTCGACGTGGCCGCTCGGGATCCCTCGCGGGTCACGATCGAGAGCTGCGCCCGCGGTCTCGATCTCACGCTCTTCCCCGGGCCGCGTCCGGCCGACGTGCTGCGCCGCTACACCGCGCGCAGCGGACGCATGTCGCGTCCTCCGTTGTGGGCCCTGGGGCATCACCAATCTCGCTGGGGCTACCGCAGCGCCCGGAAGGTGCGCGCGATCGCACGAGAGGCGCGCGCGCACCGCATTCCCACCGACGCCATCCACCTCGATATCGATCACATGGACGGCTACCGGGTCTTCACGTGGCACCCCAAGCGGTTCCCGGATCCGGCGGGACTGCTGGCCGAGCTGGGGGCTGCGGGATTCCGTGTCGTCGCGATCGTCGATCCGGGCGTGAAGGTGGATCCGCAGTGGAAGCTGTTCCGCGACGGTGCCGAGCGTGACTTGTTCCTGCGCGCGGACGACGGCACTCCGTACAAGGTGAAGGTCTGGCCCGGGGATGCGGCGTTGCCGGACTTCGCGCGCGCCGACGTCCGCGCGTGGTGGGGGGAGCAGCATCGTCCGCTGCTCGACGCCGGCGTGGCCGGCATCTGGAACGACATGAACGAGCCCGCCGGCTGGAAGCGCGAGCTGCGCCTCGGCCGGCTGATCGTGCCGCTGGCGGCCCAGGATCTCTCGCGGGTGCGTCAGGCCGATCCGGCCGATCCGGATCACCGCGTCCCTCACGAGCACCTCCGCAACGCCTACGGACACCTCGAGTGCCGGGCGACCCGGGAAGGCCTCGAGCGGCTGGCGCCGCACCGCCGGCCGTTCGTCCTGTCGCGATCGGGAGCCGCAGGGATCCAGCGCTACGCCGCACTGTGGACCGGCGATATCGCGAGCAGTTGGGAGCAGCTGCGGCTTTCGGTGCGCATGCTTCTCGGTCTCTCGATCTCCGGCGTCCCGTTCTGCGGCGCCGACATCGGCGGCTTCCACGGCTGGTGCTCACCGGAGCTGTTCGCGCGCTGGATGCAGATCGGCGCGCTGTATCCGCTGGCGCGCACGCACTCGATGTGGCTCAAACACCGGCAGGAGCCGTGGCGGTTCGGGCGCCGGGTCGAGGACATCGCGCGCGCAGCCCTCGAGCTCCGGATGCGCCTGCTGCCGTATCTCTATCGCTGCTTCTGCGAGGCAGCGGCCGGCGGTGCTCCCATCTGGCGACCGCTGTACTGGGATCACCCCGAGGACCCCGAGGCGGTCGTCGTCGAGGATCAACTGCTGCTCGGGCCGGACCTGCTCGTCGCGCCCGTGCTGACGCGCGGCGCCACGAGCCGCACTGTGTACCTCCCGGCCGGCACGTGGTTCGCCCTCGACGACGGCGCTCGTTGGATCGGTCCGCGTCGCATCGAGGTGTCGGCTCCGCTCGAGCGACTCCCGGTGTTCGCGCGCGGGGGGAGCGTGATCCCCACCCGCACTCCGGTGCTCCACGTCGGCGAGACGCCGGCCGAGCCGCTCGTGCTCGAGGTGTTCCCGGGCGGCGACGGCGCGACGACGGTGATCGAGGACGACGGCGAGAGCGACGCCTACCGCTTCGGCGGCGAGGCGCGAACTGCCGTCCGGCTGTGGTCGCGCGTCGCCGCGCGACTGCGGCTGGAGCTGGCCGCGCGCGAGGGGGACTTCGCCATTCCCCCGCGGCCGTTGCGCTTGTCGGTGCACGGCTGCCCGCCGCCCGGCGCGGTCCGCGTCGATGCGGTGCAGATTCCCGGACCGAGTCCCGCCGCAGCCGCCCAGCCGTTGCCGGACGAGCCCTGCTGGTGGTGGCAGGCCGGCGTCCTCCACGTGCGCTGGCTCGATGACGGCGCCGGGCGCGCGCTCGAGATCGAGCCCGCACCATGAGCCCGACTCGGAACGCCGACGAGGACGCGGCCGAGGCGCGCCGCGTCGGTCTATGCGTCCGATGTCGTCACGCGAGCCGCCAGTTCACCGCGCGCGGCGCCGTCTTCTGGCGCTGCCGTCGCGCCCGGACGGACTCCGCGTTTCTTCCCTATCCTCCACTTCCGGTCCGCCACTGTGCGGGCTTCGAGATCGACCGAGATCGCGACTCGTCGCGCTGATCGTTTCGAGAACGAAACCCTGCCTGGAGAAACCCTTGTTGCGCGCGCGCCCGTCCCGTCGCGGTCCCTTCGGATTCGTCCGTCCCGTCGCCATCGCCATGGCGATCGCCGGTGTGTCGCTCGAGACCCACGCAGCCGTCGTCTTCGATCTCGTCCTCACCAGCGAGAGCGAGCTGGTTCCGACGGTCGGTGTTCCGGCGCCGTTGTCCGACACGCTGCGGATCGAAATCGACGATCCGAGCGCAGTCGCCGCCACCTCCCTCCGTGTGCTCGGCCTCGACGTCTCCAGCGGCGAACTCACGGCGAGGCTCGACGAGAGCATCCCGTCGCCCGGGCTCGGCGTGTTGTTTCCGAACGCGACCTTCCAGGTCCCGACGCTGTTCCTGATCCTCGACGTGGGTGCCGGTCCGTTCGCGCTCGCGATTCCGGACCTCGAAGGTACCGCCCAGATCGACGAACAGATCGGCGAAGGATCGGAGCTGCTGCTCGAGACGAGCTTCGCGATCGACGCCGACGATCCCGCTGGCGTCGTCACCGTGAACGTCGTGGCCGTGCCCGAGCTGTCCGGGGGGCTCTTCGCCGGCGCCGCGGGTCTCGCGCTGGTCGCGAGGCTCAGGTCTTCGGTTCGGAAGGGCGCGTCCAGCGGTCGGGGAGCGGGTGACCGAGGCGGGCGAGGAAGAGTTCGAGGAAGCGGTACGTGAGGCCCCACACGATGTGGCGTTCCGGTCGGCCCACCAGGATCCCCGGATAGCCGGCCCACGGCGTAGGGTACTCCACATGGTGTCGGGGGTCGACGATCCTGTGGAGGGGAACCCACAGCGCTTCCTCCACCTCGTCATTGAGCGCCAGCGGATCGCGGTGCTCGATGTGGTAGACCCACGCCGAGATCACCAACGGCAGATGACGGCCCGCGTGCCTGCCGTGAAGATCGTCGAGCCGGCCGAGCGCGCTCGCATCGGCGAGCACGAGTCCCACTTCCTCCCTGGTCTCGCGTTCCGCCGCCGCGCGGGGATCCGGATCGATCGGCTCCATGCGCCCGCCCGGGAAGGCCATGTGCCCGGACCAGGGGTCGCCCGTCCGCTCCGCCCGTTCGATGAACAGCAGCTCCGGCCCGAGCGCGGGATCCTCGGCATCGCGGAGCACCACCGCGACGGCAGCCTGCGGCTGCGATGGGTCCTCGGCGAGCTGTGGCTCCGGCTCCGACAGCGCCCTGCGAATCGCCTCGTTCTGGAACATCGGCCCGAGGATAGCCGCGGGCGCTCGGCGGACGCCGGTTCCACGGACGTCCAGTTGCTCACGGGCTCACGGACGGAGATCGAGGCCGGGGTCGTGGATCCAGAGTCGTCCCCGTGGCACATCGAGGCGCAGCACGAAGCGCTTCAGGAAATCGACGCCGAGGTACGCGTCGGATCGCGCCCCCTGATCCCACAGACCCTGCGGTGCGACCAGCAGTGGTACGTCGCGCTCCTCGAGATTCCCCAGGCCGATGCGCGTCGCCACGGCCGCCTGCATCGTTTCGCCGCCCGGCGGCAGCTCGAGCCGCTCCGTTTCGTCGGCATCGATCGTCACTGCGGCCCCCTTCGGCGCCGCCCAACCGCCCGGAAGGATGAGCGTCCCCGGCACGCCCGTTGCGATCACCGCGGGCACCCGCGTCTCTCCCACGACGATCTCGACGATCGGCAGCGTGCTGCCGGGCCGCAATGCCAGCACCGAGGCGTTCGCGTCCGAGGCCGGGACCTCGTAGCGCGCGGGATCGAGGAAGCGGACGCGTCGTCGGGGAAAGTCGATCTCGATGACGAAGTGGGCGAGGAACGGGGCGCCGATCAGCGCATAGTCGCCGCCTGGGGCCGTTCCGGTATCACTGCGACGGGTATCGACGTGCATTGCGAGCGAAACGCCGAGGCGCGTCGCGCGACGGTACGGCGTCTGCTTGTTGCGCCGGATCGAGATGCCGAGTTCTCGGGCGGCGCCGACCGTCGCGAAGCTGTGTAGCGATCCGGTGTCGAGCAGCAGCGGCATGCGCCGGCCCCCCGGCGTCCCCAGGTCGATTTTGATCTGGTTCGGAAGCGCGTCGAGGAAAGGCAGCTCTGCGCGGACCGCCTCCGGGTCCGGTTCGTCGGCCCGGATCGCCATCGGAGTCGCAAGCGTGAGCAGCGCGGCGACTCCCAGCGACGAGACCCGCCGGAGCGCGCGTCGCGCCGTCATCGCGGCTTCTCCAGCGATCGCGCGAACGCGGTTCCGTTGCAGTCGAGCGAGATCTCCAGCAGCCGCTCGTCGATCCGACCGCTCCGGGCTCGGCGTTGGCCGAGGATGAGGCCGCGGCCATCGGGTTCGAGCGCGAGCCCCGTCGGCGCCCCCCAGTCCGCCAGCTCCTCGGACAACGTGAGTGCGCGAGTCGTGGTGGGGTCCGAGGTCGGTCCACTGCGGATCCCGGTCCCGTGCAGCAACGACTGCTCGCGAGATCGCGCTCGCGCCCAGGGCGCGAGCGCGAAGCCGAGAAATCGCGGTAGCGCGCCGGCCCAATGCCCACCCTGGGCGGTCGGGAACGCCAGCCACCCTCCATCGGCGACGAACGCGGCCGAGGGCGCCAGATCGTCTCCCAAGCCGACGACGGTCCCGGTGGCCGGATCGACGGCGAGTCCCTCGAGCGGAGCGAAGGGGTTCCCGCGGCCCATGACGAGCGTGCGGCCGTTCGGCGCCCAGCCGAGCGGCGCGATCCACTCGGCGCCGCCGGTGGCCAGCACGCCGGCGTTGCCGAGCAGGATCCCGCCATGCCCCGAACGCAGTCCCGCCGACACCACCTGGTAGCGACCGCTGTCACGTTGCGACCAGACGACCCACTGCGATCTCGGTCCGAGGCGCGGCCACTCGTCCGGACCCGGCCGGAAGGTGAGGCGTCGCGATGGCCCTTGTCGTTCCGTCGCCAGCAGAAAGATTTCCGTGTCATCGGGCGACCGCCAGTCTGCCTCGCGGTCGCTTTCGAAGACCAGCGCCAGACCGGAGTCGCCGGCATCGGGCCGCATGTTGTTGCCCGGTTCGCCACAGGTCCAGCACGTGACATCGCCGGTTTCCCGGTCGAGACGGTGGATCTGTCGCCGCCCCTCCTCGTCGGCCACCGGCGCGTCGAACCACAGGATCCGGCCGTTCGGCGACAGCGACGGCCGTGCGCCCGATTCGAGAAGCGTCCGGACGGTGCGCGGCGTGGGATTACAGGACGGCAGCGGCTGCGTCACGACCACCGCGTCGAGATCGTAGAGCGTACCCGCGAGTCGCGCCGAAGGCGCGGTGACGCGTCCGCCGCGCACCGCCGCGACCGAGGCGCCGACGACGAGCGCGACGACGGCGCCGAGCGCGATCCACGCGATGGCGCCGACCGCCTGACGCAGCAGCCCGCCGCCGGGACCGATCGCGCGCGCTCCCCGCCACAACGCGAGGCCGAGCACGACGATGCACGCGCCGAGCCACGGAACGGGACCCGGAGCGAAGCCCAGCCACGACGCAACGCCTGCGGGGATCGCCAGCCAGCCTGCGCTCGCTGCCATCGCGAGATGGCGGCCGCGGTCGGAGTCGTCATCCCGACGACGCGCGAGCCAAGCGGTGATGAGGACAAGGAGCAGGCCGCCGGCGGCGGCACCCCACGGTGCTCGCGCGGCGGCGGTCTCGGTGTCGGGGCTCGTCGCGATCGCCGCGAAACCTCCGAGCGGAAGTCCGGAGAGAAAGCTCCAAAGTCTCCAGAGCACCGTCGAACCTCCGCTTCGCGCGTCCGGGCAGTCCCGAAGAGTACCAACTCGGGCGCGACCGCTCCGCGGCCGCTGACGGCCTCGGCTACGCTGGCGGGTCGATGCCTCCGCAACTCGAACTCCCCGCCCGCGCGAAGCAGATCCTGACATGGGCCCGAAAGGACCGTGCCGGCGCCCGCGGTGCGCTTTCCGCGCTCTCGGTCGACGAGCAGGTGGCGCTGGTCTGCGAGACCCCGGTTTCGCGTCGCGTCGAACTCCTCGATCTGCTGCACGCACCCGAGCAGGTGATTCCGGCCCTGCCGGACGCAGAGCTGTGTTTCACCGCCAAGGCGATCGGCCTGGCCGATGCCGCCTGGCTGCTGACGTACGCGACGGAGGAGCAGATCCGGACCTGCGTCGATCTCGACGCGTGGAGCGACGACGAGACGCCGGACCGACTGCGTCTCTCCGAGTGGCTCTCGGCAATGATCGAGTCCGGGGACGATTCGCTGCTCCGCGCCGTGAGAGCCCTCGACGCCGAGCTCCTCATGCTCTGGCTGGCCGACCGACTCGAAGTCCATCTCAAACCCAACGACGATCCCGGCTGGCAGCCGCCAGCAGGTGGACGGTCGCTCGAGGGGCAGTTCTACCTCATTTCGCGTCGCGCCGACGATTCGCTCGAAGATGTACTGCGGTTACTCGGGTTGTTGTTCAGCGAGGATTACTGGTTGTACTTCCGGCTGCTGCAGAGTGTGTCGTGGGAATCGACGCCGGAGAACGAGGAGTTCGCGCTGCGTTGGCGGACGGGCCGTCTGCAGGATCTCGGTTTCCCGCCGCGCGAGGAGGCCCTCGCGATCTACGCAGCGCCGCGCCCCGAGGAGCTCGAGCTCCTGCCCGACGTCGCCGCGACGACACCCGGTGAGTGGCACCTCCCTGTGTGGATGCCAGAGCTTCCCGCCGCGGCGGATCCGAACCTGTTGCTGTTCCGGGCTGCCAGTGAACTCGATCCGGCCGCACGACGTGCATTTTTCTACGCGTTCGTCGCGCTGGCGAACCAGGTCGCCATCGCTGACCGCATGCCGCTCGGCGACGCCGAGTCCCTGCCGCAGGCGATCGAGAAGGCGGCGCGCAGCGCGAGCCTCGGCCTCGACTGGCTCGCCGAACGTCACGGCCTCGGGACGGTCGAGACCCTGCGTCGAGCACCGCTGTCACGGCTGTTCCGGATCGGTTCGCGGATCGAGCGAGCTCCGCAGCCCGGTGCAGCGCGGGTTGACCCGGGCAGGGCGTCTTCTTAGCCTCACCGAATCGTCGCGCCGGGAGGAGGGTCACGATGGGCAGCGCTCTAGATCACGCGCAGGACCGATCGGATCGCAGCGGGGATCATTCGAGCAGAGAGGATCGGGCGAACCGCGAGGATCGCCCGACGGTCCGTATTGCGCTCGCCGGCGTCGGGAACTGCGCGAGTTCGCTGCTGCAGGGCATCGAACACTACCGGCGCGTCCCGCTCGAGCAGCAGGAGGCATGGGGCCTCATGCACCTCGACATGGGAGGGCTCCGGCCCGGGGACGTGGAGGTCGTCGCAGCCTTCGACGTGGACGCCCGCAAGGTCGGCCGGCCGCTGCACGAAGCTGCGTTCGCTGCTCCCAACTGCACGTCGGTGATCGCCGATCACGTCGGCAAGTCCGACGTCGTGGTGCAGATGGGTCCGGTCCTCGATGGCGTGGCGCCGCACATGGCGGACTGGCCGGCCGAACGCTCGTTCCGGGTGGCCACGGAATCGCCGATCGACGTGGCAAAGGCGCTGCGCGAGAGCGGCGCGGAGATCCTCGTCTCCTATCTCCCGGTCGGCTCCCAGAAGGCCGTCCAGGCCTACGCGGAAGCGTGTCTGGAGACAGGAGTTTCGCTCGTCAACTGTTTGCCGGTGTTCATCGTCTCGGATCCGCAGTGGGGCGAGCGCTTCCGACAGGCGGGGATCCCGTGCGCCGGCGATGACATCAAGTCCCAGGTGGGCGCGACGATCCTGCATCGGCAGCTGGTGCGCCTGTTTGCCGATCGCGGCGTGAAGATCGAGCGGACGTATCAGCTCAATACCGGCGGTAACACGGACTTTCTCAACATGCTCTCGCGAGAGCGTCTGGCGTCGAAGAAGGTATCGAAGACGGAAGCCGTGACGTCGCAGATCCCGTATGACATCGGTGCCGACAACGTACACATCGGCCCCAGCGACTACGTGCCGTGGCAGCAAGACAACAAGGTGTGCTTCCTGCGCATCGAAGGCACCGGCTTCGGCGGTGCGCCGATCGAGTTCGAGGCGCGCCTCTCGGTGCAGGATTCGCCCAATTCCGCCGGGATCGTGATCGACGTGATCCGCTATGTCCGCATCGCGCGCGAGCGCGGTCTGGCGGGTCCGCTGCTGCCGATCTCGGCCTACACGATGAAGCATCCCCCGGTGCAGATGCGCGACGTGGATGCGGCCCGG
Source organism: uncultured Spirochaetales bacterium (assembly GCA_964403735.1). GTDB lineage: Bacteria > Myxococcota_A > UBA9160 > UBA9160 > PR03 > CAADGG01. The sequence continues at coordinate 8,494 of CAYOHN010000079.1, forward strand.
CAGATCGAGGAATTCCTCCGGGCCGGAGCAGACGGAAACGCCGCGTGAACGTGCGGGAGGGAGAGCGCGCCGTCCATGGAGAGCCCCTCTAGCGCAGTCGATCGACTCTGTGTGTTGTGGGCCGAAAGGCCTCCCGGCGTCGAGTGTTCGGCGGTCTTCGGCCTCGCTCCCGTCGAACGCACGGCGCTCGCCTTCGCGCGTTCCGGAATCCGGCGCTTCGCGCTCGCCGGCCACCCCGAGGCGGTCGCTGCGCTCGCGAAGCTGCTCGAGGCCGGTCCTTGCCGCCGGCTGACCATCCGCAGGGCCGATGCGCTCGCATCGCTCGCCCGCGACGGGCCGGTGTTGCTGGCCCGAGCGGACTGTCACTACGACCGACAACTGATCGCACGCTTCGTCGCGGAGACGGCCGGAGCTGCGGAAGCCGTGCTGGCCGTCGACTTTCGTCCCGAAGCGCGGGCATCTGGGGTAGCGCCGGCGCGCGGGACAGGCCTTCCGCAGGTCACGGTCTGGAGTCCGGAGCCCCAGGCCCGGATCCAGTGCGTCGGGCGTGCGCTGGTCGGCGCCGACGGGGTGTGGACGGGTCTTGCGCTCGTCACCTCGGGGTTCGCGCGCACCGCCGGGGCGAGCCCGGATCCCACGCGCGCGTGGCTCGACGGTCTGGCGACGCTGCTCGCCCGCGAACCGGTGGCGAGCTGGGCCGTGCTCGAGCGCTGGCAGCCGGTTCGCGCACCGGAAGATCTGCCTCGCGCGCGTCGCGAGGTGCTCGCCGGTTCCGTCCGCGTCGGCGACGGGTTGGTGGCCCGCCATCTGAACCGTCCGATTTCGTTGCGCATCACCGAGCGGTTGCTCTCGAGGCCCGTGAAGCCGTGGCAGGTGAGTGTCGCGAGTTTCGCCGCGACGCTGGCTGCCGGCTTGTCGTTCGCGATCGGCCACGCGACCACCGGCGGACTCCTCGCCCAGTGCGCGTCGGTCCTCGACGGTGTCGATGGCGAGCTGGCGCGCGTCCGCTACCAGGACTCGGCGTTCGGCGGCCTCTACGACGCGCTGCTCGATCGCATCGGCGAAGCGGCCGTCATCGGGGGCATGACCCTGTACGCCTGGCTGATGGGAGCGGGGGTCTGGATCGTCGCGGTGGGCTTCGCGGCGCTGGCCGGCAACAGCCTCTCGATGCTCGTGAAGGAAAAGTACGGAACGCAGTTCCAGAGGCCGTGGGCGGCGGAACGGGAAGGTCGCTGGCGCTGGCTGTTGCTGGGTCGCGACGGACGACTGTTCCTCACGCTGATCGCCGGGGTCACGGGCCACGTGGAACTCGTGCTCGCGTATCTGGCGGTCGGTACCCATGTGCATGCAGGAGCACGTATCGTGCGGGTTAGGGCCGAAGCGGCCCGGGGGTGATCCACTACACACGGATGCGGGGAAAGTCTCGAATATCGATGGACGCCGAGTTCCTGAAGTTCATTCCGCGGGGCAACGTTCTGGACGCGGCCGCCGGGTTCATCATCGGAGGGCGTTCGGGACGATCGTCACGGCGTCGGTAGATGGGATCGTGATGTCGCTCATCGGTCTCGCAACCGGCGGCGTCGATTTGTCGGAGCTGAAGACTGCGATCGGCGGTACCCTCACGGCTCCGGTGACGCTGAATTACGATCTGTTCATCCAGACCGTCGTCGATTCCCTCATCATGGCGTTCTGCGCGCTCTTGCCGGTGAAGGGAGTGCACGGGAGGAAGCGGCCCGAGCCGGTCCCGGAGCGGCCTTGACTCGAGAGGACGTTCGGCTGCTGACGGACATCCGCTATCTGCTCCGACGCGGCCGAGCGACACACACCAAAGCTCGCGGAGCCATTGGCTCCGACGGGAAGGAGGAAGCCAGATGAAGCGAATCGTCATCGCACTCGCGGTGTCATTGGGGATGGTGACATCCGGAATGTGGGCGTGTGGTGGACAGGACACCGCCACGGAGAAGGCGCAAGAGGCCGTGGACAAGATGCAGGAGGCGGCTGACTCCGCCGGCGAAGCTGCCCGCGCAGCGGCCGAAAGCAGCCGGGAGGCGGCGGAGAAGGCGCTCGAGCAGGCGAAGCAATCCGCGCAGGAGGCCGCCGATGCGGCGGGCCGCGCGGCGAGCGACGCCGCCGAGACGACGCGCGAGACGGCAAAGGACGCGGCGGACGCCGTCAGCGACGCCGCTGGCGACGCGGAGAAGGCCGCGAAAGATGCCGCCGACTCGGCGCAGAAGGCCGCCGAGTCCGGGATGAAGGGCGCCGAGGAGGCCGTCCAGTAGTCGCCGCGCGTCCGACGCAAACCACGGAGCAGGGGCGCGGGCATGGGCCCGTGCCCCTGCTTTCGTCTGTGTCTTCGTTCGTCGCTCGAGGTGGCGGCGCTCCCGGTTGGCTGCTGGAACTCGGAGCCCGAGGAGAGTCGTGAAGGACTACGAGAAACTCGGCGCGTTCTACCTCGGACGCCGCTTCGATCCGGCCACGAGCCGCGCGGTTGCCGACGAAGCCCTGCTCTACGACGCCAAGGACCTGACGACCCACGCGGTGATCGTCGGCATGACGGGCTCTGGAAAGACAGGCCTCGCCGTCGGCCTGCTCGAAGAGGCGGCGATCGACGGGATCCCGGTGATCGCCATCGACCCGAAAGGCGACCTGGGCAACCTGCTGCTCGCGTTTCCAGATCTGGCGGCCGCGGACTTCCAACCCTGGATCGACCCCACCGAAGCGACTCGCGCGGGTCGTTCCGCTGCGCAGCACGCGGAGATCGTCGCGCAGCGCTGGCGCCAAGGGCTCGCGGAGTGGGACCAGGAGCCGGCGCGGATCGTCCGCTTCACGGCGGCGGTCGAGCGGGTACTCTACACGCCGGGGAGTAGCGCAGGGCGGCCGCTCGCAGCGCTCCGATCACTGGCACCTCCCGGTCCGAAGCTGCTCGACGATGCCGAGGCGCTCCGCGATCGCGTGCTCGGCTCCGTGTCGGGCCTGCTCGGGCTCGGGGAAGTCGACGCTGATCCGCTGCGCAGCCGCGAACACGTACTGCTGTCGAGCCTGGTCGAGCGCGCGTGGCGAGAAGGTCGCGCTCTCGACATCGCGGCGCTGGTCCGCGAGGTGCAGCGGCCGCCCATCGCTCAGGTGGGCGCGCTCGACCTCGAGACCTTCTTTCCCGCCGGCGACCGCATGCAGCTCGCGCTGGCGCTCAACAACGTACTCGCGTCGCCGGCTTTTGCGGCATGGAGCCAGGGGGATCCGCTCGACATCGCGAGACTTCTGTACACGGAGACGGGCCGACCGAAGCTTTCTGTGATCTCGATCGCACATCTCTCTGACGCCGAGCGCATGTTTGCGGTGACGTTGTTGCTCTCGGAGCTGGTCGGATGGATGCGCACGCAGCCGGGTACTGCGTCATTGCGCGCGATTCTCTACATGGACGAAGTTTTCGGATTCTTCCCCCCGGTGGCGAACCCGCCGTCGAAGACACCGATGTTGACGCTGCTGAAGCAGGCGCGAGCCTACGGCGTCGGTGTTGTGCTGGCGACACAGAATCCGGTGGATCTCGACTACAAGGGGCTGGCGAATGCCGGCACCTGGTTCCTCGGCCGGCTGCAGACCGCGCGCGACAAGGAGCGGGTGCTGGAAGGCCTCGAGGGAGCGTCGGCCGCATCGGGGGCGCGTTTCGACCGCGCGCAGATCGATTCCATGTTGTCGAACCTGCCGAAGCGCGTCTTCCTGATGAGCAATGCCCACGAGGACGCGCCGGTGCTGTTCCAGACCCGCTGGGCGTTGTCGTATCTCGCGGGTCCGCTCACGCGAGAGCAGATCCGCCGGCTCGCGGAGTCCGCAGAATCGTCGGCGGACGCTGCGCCCTCGGGCTCACGGACCGAGGACGTGGAGACGACTCGAAGACCGATCGTTCCTCCGGAGATCCCGGAGAGCTTCCTTGCTGCTGAAGCCGAAGCCTCGGTCCTGTATCGGCCTGCGTTGCTCGGCGAGGTCTCGCTTCACTACGTCGATGCCAGGAGAAAGCTCGACTTCTGGCAAGACGCGACGCTGTTGGCTCCGTTGGAGAGCGACGGACAGACGCGGCCCTGGGAAAGGGCGCGGGAGCTCGAGGAGGTGCTCCCG
>CAYOHN010000080.1:0-12469 GCA_964403735.1 uncultured Spirochaetales bacterium
ACGGCGTCGAACCAGCCGCAGCGGCGCGGCCGGCCGGTGGTGGCGCCGAACTCGGAGCCTTTCTGGCGCAGCTGCTCGCCGAGCGCCCCGGTGTCCTCCGTCGGGAACGGGCCGCCCCCGACACGCGTCGTATAGGTCTTCGAAATCCCCAGCACGCGATCGATCCTCGTCGGGCCGATGCCCGCTCCGGTGCAGGCGGCGCCCGCGACGCAGTTGGATGACGTCACGTAGGGATACGTGCCATGGTCGACGTCCAGGAAGGTGCCCTGCGCGCCTTCGAAGAGCACGTTCTTGCCCTCGCGCAGGGCGTTGTTGAGAATCCGACCGGTGTGGTCGACGTACGGCGCGAGCTGTCGGGCATACTCCCGAAGACGCGCGAGGATGGCCTCGGCGTCGACGGGCTTCCAGTGATGGACCTCCGTCAGCTCGAAGTTCTTCTCCGCGACCAGCCGCTCCACCTGTGCGCGCAGCGGCTCGCCGTCGAGCAGATCGGCGATCCGGATTCCGCGGCGCGCCACCTTGTCCTCGTAGGTCGGCCCGATGCCGCGGCCCGTGGTGCCGATGGCCGCGTCCTCTCGGCTCTCCTCGCGCGCCTTGTCGAGCGCGACGTTCCACTCGAGGATCACGTGCGCGCGGCCCGACACGCGGACCCGCGCGGGATCCCGCAACACGCCGCGCTCGCGCAACCGGTCGAGCTCGGCAATCAGTTCGCCCGGATCCACGACGACGCCCGGACCGATCAGGTTGACCGTGTCCGCGTGCAGAACTCCCGACGGTACGATGTGCAGGATCGTCTGCTCGCCATCGACGACGAGCGTGTGCCCGGCGTTGTTGCCGCCCTGGAAGCGCACGACCAGATCGGCCTGCGGCGAGAGCCAGTCGACGATCTTGCCCTTGCCCTCGTCGCCCCACTGGGCACCGACCGCCACCAGTGTCGCCACGATCAGAGTTCCAGGAGCACGGCGGAGATGACGTGCGGAAGGTTGCGCAACCGCTCCATGACCGACTCCGCCGGAGCGGCATCGACGTTGACCAGCATCGCCGCCTCGCCGCGCTCGCGCTGCAGTGCCAGCTGCATCCGCGAAATGTTGACGCGCTCCTCGCCGAGGACCGTGCCCACCTGCCCCACGACTCCTGGACGATCGTGATTGTGCAGCAGGATCGAGAAGCCGTCCGGGATGGCTTCCAGAATGAAGTCGTCGAGGCGTACGATCCGGGGCTGTGTCCCATGGAACACCGCGCCGGCGACGAGCCGGTCGACGCACCCCTGGACCCGCGTCGTGATCGTGCTCGCGTAGTCCGTCGAAACGCTCGACTTCGACTCGATGACCTTGATCCCGTGCTCACGCGCCACGACCGGCGCATTCACCATGTTGACCCGGTCGGTCACGCTCTCGAGCAGCCCCTTCAGAACGGCGATCGTGATCGGCGCGACGCGCAGATCGGCGACGTCGCCGGCGTACTCGATCTCGATTTCGTCGATCTTGCCCGTGCAGAGTTGCCCCTGGAAGCGACCGAGCTTCTCGGCGAGCAGGAGATACGGCCGGATCTGCGACAGGATCTCGGGTGACACCGACGGCACGTTGATGCCGTTGCGGATCTCTCCGTCCAGCAGATAATCGCGGACCTGCTCGGCCACCTGGATCGCCACGTTGAGCTGCGCCTGTTCGGTCGACGCGCCCAGGTGCGGCGTGCAGATCACCTTCGGGTGCTGCACCAGCGGATGATCGCTCGCGGGCGGCTCTTTCTCGAACACGTCGAGTGCGGCTCCGCCCACCTGGCCGCTGTCCAGCGCCGTCAGCAGCGCCGCCTCGTCGACGATGCCGCCACGCGCTGCGTTCACGACCAGCACCCCGTGCTTGCACTTCGCGAATGCATCCGCGCCCAGCAGGCCCATCGTCTCCTTGGTCTTTGGTACGTGGACGGTGATCGCGTCCGCGCGCGAGAACAGCTCTTCGAGTCCCAGCAGCTCGATGTCGAGCTTCGCAGCGATCTCGTCGGGAAGATGCGGGTCGTACGCGATGACGCGCATGCCGAGCCCCTGCGCGAGCTGCGCCACCACGCGCCCGATGTTCCCGAGACCGAGCACGCCGAGCGTTCGATTCGACAGCTCCATGCCGGTGAACGCGGTCTTCTCCCACTTGCCGGCCTTCATCGAGGCGGTCGCCTGCGGAACGTGTCGCGCCAGCGAGACCAGCAGCGCGATCGCGTGCTCCGCCGTCGTCACGTTGTTGCCTGCCGGTGTGTTGACGACGACGATGCCGCGCTCGGTCGCGGCCGACACGTCGACGTTGTCGACGCCGATCCCGGCGCGGCCGATCACGCGCAGCTTGCCGGCGCGCTCGAGCAGCTCGCGTGTGACCTTGGTGCCGCTGCGGATCACGAGGCCCTCGGCGTCCGCGATCCGTTCCATCAGGTCCGCCGGGGCGAGACCGGGCGCATAGTCGACTTCGATGCCACGCGCCTGTTCGAGGAGCTCGAGCCCCTGCGGCGCCAGAGAATCGCTCACCAGAACCTTGGTCATGTCCCTTCCTCGTCGCCGACACACATCGCCGACACACATCGCGGTTGGCCGCGCGCTCCGCTCCCGGTTCCCGCCGGCATCCGAGTCCGTCCGAGTCCGCAGGCGGACAACCTCCTCGCAGACCCATCACGAAGCCATGGAGGCGCGCGAGAAAGAATCGCAACGGGAGGTGGCTTGCGGGGCGCTAAATTCGCGAGATCATTGCGAAAAAAACCAGCGAAGGCGTAGTATCCCGGACCCGCTTCGGGGTGTCAACGCCGCCGCCGGGCCCGGATCGGGTTCGCTAGCTTGCGGCGCGAATCCGGATGGAGACACCATGACGAGTTCTGCTCAGCCCGTGTTGCTCGACGTCGACGGCGGGATCGCCCGGATCATGATCGGCCTCGATAGCGAGAACGCGATCGAGGGCGTCCGGGCATTCCTCGATAAGCGCGACCCGGTCTGGAAGGGCCGGTGAGCGCCGCGTGAGCACGCTGCGCCCGCGTGCACCCGAGGAGCTGGCGATCGCGCCGCGCGGTCCGCTCGACGCCACGATCGCCGTGCCCGGCTCGAAGAGCATCACGAACCGCGCCGCCGTCTGCGCCGCGCTCGCGGAGGGCACGAGCACGCTCGTCGGTGCGCTCGACAGCGACGACACCGAGGCGATGCGGATCGCGCTCGGCGCGCTGGGCGTGGCGATCGCGGTGACGAACGACACGTGGCAGATCCAGGGTCGCGGCGGAACGCTCGCAGCACCGGCCACGCCGCTCGACGCACGGGCTTCCGGAACGACCGCGCGCTTCCTCACGGCCGCCGCAACGCTCGCGAACGGTCCCTTCGTGATCGACGGCGCCCCGCGCATGCGCGAGCGGCCCATCGACGACCTCGTCGAGGCGCTCCGCCGGCTCGGCGCGGCGATCGAAATCCTCGGCCGCGCCGGCTGCCCACCGGTGCGGGTCACCGGCGGCGGACTGCGCGGGGGACGCAGCGCGATCGACGCGACCCGATCGAGTCAGTTCGTGACCGCCGTCCTGCTGGCAGCGCCCTATGCTCGAGAGGACGTCGTGCTCGAACCAAAGGACGGCGTGGTGGTGTCGCGACCGTACGTCGACCTCACGTTGCAGGTCATGACGGCGTTCGGCGCCGAGGCCGCGTGGAGCGAGGACGGGCGGACGCTGCGCGTCGCTGCCAACCATCGCTATGCCGCGTGCAGCTTCGCGATCGAGCCCGACGCGTCGGCGGCGGCCTATCCGTTCGCGGCTGCGGCGATCGCCGGAGGCGTGGTGCGGGTCCCACGGATTCCGGCAGCGTCGCTTCAGTCGGACTTCCGGCTGTTGGGCATTCTCGAGCGGATGGGCTGCCGCGTCGAGCGGAGCGGTGACACCGTGTCGGTACGAGGTCCGTCCGGGCGCCTGCGCGGCGTCGACGTCGACATGAACGATCTGCCCGACGCCGCGCTCGCGCTGGCCGTGGTCGCGTTGTTTGCCGAAGGCCCCACGCGGATCCGCAACGTCGCGAACCTGCGGATCAAGGAGACCGATCGACTCGCCGCCCTCGAGACCGAGCTCCGCAAGCTCGGCGCGAGTGCCCGCACGGGTCCCGACTGGCTCGAAATCGAGCCGGGGCCGCTGCGCGGAGCTGCCATCGACACCTACGACGACCATCGGATGGCGATGGCCTTTGCCCTCGCGGGCCTGCGCGTGCCGGGAGTGGTCATCCGAAACCCCGGCTGCGTCGCGAAGACGTGGCCGGATTATTTCGACGCGCTCGCGCGTCTATAGTCCTGATCTCATGGCAACCGAACTTCGAACAGATCCTGAAGGCGCGGCCCGAACCGGGTCACCGACGGACCCCGAGAGCGGCGCGCGCGATGCCCCGCGCCGCGGGCTGACCATCGAGGCTGAGCAACTCGTCCGGCGCTTCGGCGCGTTCGCGGCGCTCGCCGGCATCGATCTGCGGGTCGAGCCCGGGGAAACCTTCGGTCTGCTCGGCGCCAATGGCGCCGGCAAGACGACGTTCATCCGCTGCGTCACCGGCTGGCTCCTGCCGACGAGCGGGCAGGTCCGCGTCGATGGTCTCTCCCCTGCCGACCGGCCCGACGTCGTGCACGAGCGGCTCGGTTTCGTGCCGGAGACGTCTCGGCTCTACCCGGATCTGCGCGTGCGCGGCTTCCTGCGCTTCATCGGCGGCGCGCGCGGCCTCGCCGGAGCGGCACTGGCCGCCGCCGTCGATCGCGTGCTCTCGGAGTTCCAGCTCCACGACGTCAGCGGCCGGCTCGTCGGCAACCTTTCGAAGGGCTTTCAGCAACGCGTATCGCTGGCGCAGGCGTTCCTGCTCGACCCCCCACTGCTGATCGTCGACGAACCGACCAGCGGCCTCGATCCGCTCCAGCAGGCGGACGTGCGCCGCCTGCTGTCGGCTGCCTCCAACACGCGCACCCTGCTGATCTGCACCCACGACCTCGGCGAGGCGCGCGAGCTGTGCGACCGCGTCGCCGTCCTGTCGGCCGGGCAGGTCGTCGCGCTCGGGACTCCGGACGAGGTACTCGGCGGACCCGATCCGCTGGCGCTCTTCGCCGAGGATGCTCGGACGTGACGCGGCTCCGGGCATTGCTCCGCAAGGAGCTCGCGGTGTTGTTCGGCTCGCCGCTGGCGTGGCTGACGATGGCCGGCATCGCGCTCGTCACCGCCCTGCTCTTCTTCGACCACCTTCGGATCTACAACCAGATCCTGTTCCTGTACTCGAGCACGACGATGGGCGGCTTCAGTTCCGGGACCATTCCGACCTACGTCAACCTGCGAGATCAGGTCTTCCTGCCGGTCATGGAGACCGTTGCCCTGACGCTGATCGGGCTGATCCCGCTGGTCACGATGCGCGTCTTCGCGGAGGAGCGAGCTCGCGGCACCGATGAGCTTCTCGCGACGACGCGGCTCACGCCGGGGGAGATCGTCGCCGGGAAGTTTCTCGCCACCTATCTGTTCGTCGCGCTCCTGATGGCGCTGTCGTTCGTCTACCCCGCCGCCTCGATCCTGCGTGCGGGACTCGGCCTGCCCCACCTGCTGGCGGTCTATGGGGGTCTGTTCGGCATCGGCATCGCGCTCGCATCGGTCGGGCTCGTGTGTTCGGCGTTCACCGGGAGCCAGTTGCTCGCGGCCATCTCTGCCTACGCGATTGCCTTCGTGCTCTACGACTTCCGTTGGACCACCCAGTTCCTGCCGGAGACGATCGCGGCCGCGATCGATCCGCTCTCCATGCTCCCGCGCTTCGGCGCCTTCGCCGAAGGACTGGTGCGCGCGCAGGACCTCGCGTACTTCGCCGGCTATGTCGTGGTGGCGGTGGCCGTCGCGCGGCTGGCGTGGGACCGGCAGAGGGTGAGCTGACGGTGCGGGAACTGGCGAGCATCGGGATCGTGGCACTCCTGTTCGGCCTCGGGTCGTTCTACGCCGACCGCGACGTGCCGGCCTTCGCGCTGGCGAACCTCGTCGTCGCGGCCGTGTGCCTGCTCGGCGCGGGCGTCCTCGCCGTGCGCCGGACGCAGCGCGGCGGAGCCTCTCCCACGGCGCGCCGAATCGCGCTGAGGCGCTTCGCGTGGGTGGCGCTCGCCGTGCTCGTGGCGGTCGCGGGCGAGCGCACGGCGGTTCGCAGCGGCCTCCTCTGGGACTTCACGGCGGACGAACGCTTTACAATTTCGCCGGCCACTCGGGACGCGCTCGCAGCGCTGCCGGACTCCGTCTCGGCGACGCTGTTCCACGACGCGGAGGACAATCGCGCCCGCAGCACCCGACTGTTGCTCGAGACGCTGGCCGAGTCGGCTCCGCTCACCGTCCGGGAGCGGACCTTCGATGTCGCAGCCGAGGAGGCCGACCGCTTCGGCGTCGGCTCGTCGAACACGATCGTCTTCGAGCTCGGCAATCGCTTCGAAGTGGTCGATCGCCCGACCGAGGGCGTCATCTACGAAGCCCTGCTGCTGCTCGGATCGGCGCAGGACGCGGTGCTGTACATCGGCCGCGGCGAAGGCGAGGGCCGGCTCGACCAGACCGATGACGCCGGCTACTCGGGCCTCGCCGCCGCGCTCCACACCGAGGGCTACCAGCTTCGGGATCTCGTGATGCCGGCCGTCGCCACGATCCCGGAAGACGCCGACGCGCTGCTACTGGTCTCGCCGCGTCGGCAGTTCCGCGACGCCACCCTGGACGCCATCGAGGCGTACCTGACGCGGGGCGGGCGCCTGGTTGCGCTGCTCGAGCCCGGCGACGAATCCGGCCTCGAGACCCTGCTCTCGCGCTGGGGCTTCGACCTTCCGGACGCCGCCGTCGTCGATCCGGCGTCAGGACCGGTGGAAGGCGATCCGCCGGGCGTCAACCCGATCCTCTTCCAGTTCGGCTCCCATCCGGTGACGAGCGGCTTCGGTCCGAACCAGATGCTGTTCTTCCGCCGCGCCCGTCCCGTGCTGCCGGTTCGCAAACCGGAGCCCGACGACGAGATGCGCGCCTTGGCGTTCTCTTCCCGGCGATCGTGGCTCGCGTACAACGTCGCCGAGATCCAGCGTGGGCTCGCTCCGAAGCGTCCCGCCGGGTCCGTCGATGACTACTTCCCTCTGATCGCGGCGGGTCGCTACCCCCGGGAGGCTTCGGAAACACGGATCGTCGTGTTCGGAGACTCCGACTTCGCCAACAACCGCTACCTGCGCGCGCTCTACAACAGCGACATGATCCTCAACGCCGTGCACTGGGCGGCGGCGCGCGAACCGGTGATCACGATGCGGCCGAAGACGCTCACACCGGACCAGTTCCCGATGACGCCGCAACAGTCGCTGCGGATGCTCTACGGCGTCGGTCTGCTGGTGCCAGAGCTGTGTCTCGCGGCAGCGGCGCTCACTTGGGTGCGGCGGCGCAGCTCGTAGCGAACGCAGCGCCCGGGTGGGTCGGCCGGCACTCGCCGGGCTACGACGCGCCCGGCGGTTTCGTCGCCAGCGCGATGCCGGTGGCACCGGCCCGCTGCGCGGTGTCGAGGATCCCGACGGCGCGACCGAGCACGACGTCCTGATCCCCGCGCAGCACCACGACCTTCTCGCGAGCGCCTTCGAGAGCGGCCCGGAGCACCGGCTCCAGTTGCTCCATCTCCACGACGTCGCCATCCACGGCGATCTCGCCCTCGGCCGACAAGGTGACCGTGACGCCCTGCGGCGACTGCGCCGAGATCGCAGCCTCCGGGAGCGCCACCTCCTTGCCCTGACTCGTGATCACCGATGAGGTGACCATGAAGATGATCAGCAGCACCAGGAAGATGTCGGTGAGCGGCGTGATGTTGATCTCGGCGATGATCTCGTCGCCGGTCGCCTCGTCGGCGCTAGGCAGGGAGCGGATGGCCATGGGCCACCTCCGGCGCCGACGTAGGCGGCTGCGTCTGGGAAGGCGGCTGCAGAGCAGATTCGACGTAGAGCAACGACTGCACCAGCCGCTCCGTCGACCGCGCCCAGCCGCTGCCGATGTTGCCGATCCGCACCTGGAGATAGTTGTAGAACGCGAGCGCCACGATCGCGACGCCGAGGCCGACGGCGGTCGCCACCAGCGCTTCCGAGATGCCCGCCGCCACGACTGCGAAGCCGCCCGACCCCTCGAGCGCGATCTGGTGGAATGCCTTCATGATTCCGATCACCGTCCCGAATAGGCCCACGAACGGCGCCAGCGACCCGATCGTCCCCAGCATCCAGAGCCCGCGACGCATCTCGGAAACCGCCTCTTGCCGCGCGGTGGAGAGAACCCGCTCCAGGTCTTCGAGCGCGATGTTCTTCCACGCGAGGCCTTCCTTGAAAATGCTCGCGAGCGGCGTCTTCGCGGTCGTGCACAGCGCGTTCGCGGTCGCGAGGTCGCGCTTGGCGATCGCCTCGACGACGTTGCGCGTCAGCTCGCGCGAGCGCTTCTCGAGGCCGGCGTAGCGCCAGTAGCGTTCGATCGCGACGGCCACCACGAGCACCGATCCCAGCAGCAGCGGGTAACTCGCGTACCAGCCGTCGTGGATCATCTGCATCACGGTGTAGTCCTGGACCCCCGTCGTCGCCGTCGTGGCCGGACCGGCCTCGGCAGCCCCCTCCGTGAGCAGGGCGGGATCGAGGGTTCCGGGCTCCGATGCTTCCAAGTTTTCGGATTCCAAGGCGAGGCCTCCCGTTGCGTCCGGTCTCTGATCTGTATGTACCGTATCCGATGCGAACGGGTCGGCCACGTCACGAGGGTGCAGCTCGTCACCCGGCTCCGTTTCGTTGACACTCACCCGACGTGAAGTCTACGTTCTGGCGCGATTCAGAGTCGTGTGGCCGTTGGGCGGGCGTGTCCGACACGCCGCGCGCGAGTGCGGGGCTGGTGGGTTTTGCGGGCGAGCTCGAGGGCGCTCCAGTCCTCCGGAGGGCACGGCACGTCCGGAGGGCACGGCACGTCCGGAGGGCGCGTCCCCTGGTCATCGAAGCGAACATTTCGCGCGCGATCCCGTCCCAGAAACGAGGTTCTGGCCTCGGAACTCCCGTTGGAAGCGGATCGAGCGCAGCCCCGCAGCAGGAGACGTCGACAACCGCACGCATCGGCGCCGCCTCCTCTGGAGAGGCCGAGCGCAGCGCGAGTCCACCATGGCCGCATTCGTCACGATCCGCCGCCGCGACCCCCGGTCCTCGCCGATGCGAAACCTGCGCGTCGGCGCGGCCGCGCGCAGGGGTGCGATTCCGGACCTCGCCTTCCCGGGCGCGGGCGGCGTGGAGCCCGAGGATCGCTTGCGGCGCTGGACCGCCGCGGGTTTGCTGGCCGTCGCAGTCCATGCCGCGTTGCTCGGCGGCCTGGTCCTCTCCTCGATACTGAATCCCCCGGAGGAACAGGACGAGCCGATCCCGATCGCACTGCTTCCTCCGCCGCCGCCGCCCCCGACCCGACCCGAGCCTGAGCCGCCCGTGCAGCGCGCGCCCGAACCGGCTCCGGTTCCGGCGCCGCGGCCGCCTCCGGTCCCCGAAGCGAAGCCCGAGCCGGCCCCCGCTCCGGCCCCGGCGCCCAAGGCCCTCGCCGAGCGGCGCAGCGTGAATTTTGCGCCGAAGGCCCAGGCGATCCAGCCGCAGGGGGTGAACCCGACGGTCATCGCGAAGCCGTCGGCGGCCATCGAGGCGCGCAAGCTGGACACGAACACGGTGAGCTCGGTGACGGCCCCGCGCGAGATCTCGCGATCGCCGCTGGCCGTCGAGTCGGTCCAAGCGGCACCGTCGCCGGTCTCGGCCACTGCCAGCAGGGTGGATCTCGGCAGCGCCGGTGCACCGGCCCTGCGCGGTCCGATCGAACGCAACGCGCCAGTGGGGGTCTCGGTAGGACCGCGCCAGGTCGTGGCGTCCGGCACGACGGTCGGCACGGGCAGCGCGACGACCGGCGATGGTTCCTCGGTCCGCGAGGGCATGCTCTCGAGCCGAGACGTCCTCGGGACTCCCGACGGACCGCGCCTCGCCAACGTGAACACGCGCGTCGGGCAGAGTAATTTGAAGGGACCTGGTGGAACGGGGACGGTGCTCGGCGGCGGCGACACCAACTGCGACACCCGGCCCGAGGTCCGCGCGTACATGGACCAGATCAAGAATCGCACGCTCGCGCGCTGGGCCACGTCTGGCAACACGCCGGCCGGCCGCGTGCGCGCGAAGCTGCGCTTCCAGATCGACGTCGGCGGCTCCGCGAGCCGCGTCGAGATGGTCTCTGCCGACGACGCGCGCGTCGGCTCTTCGGTCGTCGATGCGCTGCGCGCCGCGTCGCCCTTCCCGCCGATGTCGGACCGCGTGCGCTGCCTCGCGGATTCGCAGCTCACGGCCACGTTCACGCTCGAGACGACGAGCAGCGCCGTTGCGAACTAGCGAGCTCGGGCTCCTGGCCGGGGTTCTCCTGCTGGCGGTCCCGCTGTCCGCAGCCGCGCAGAAGAAATGTCCGCCGGTCGAGCTCCTCTACGACGACAACGAGGAGCTCTCCGAAAAGCGCACCGACGCCGACGGGGATTGTCGCTACGAAGAGATCGTCAAGTACGCGGGCGGGAAACCCGACAGCTCCGGAACCGACAGCAACGGCGACGGGAACCTCGACACCTTCGTCCGCTTCGACGCCGCAGGCCGGCCGGCTCGCCAGGAGCGCGACAGCGACGGCGATGGCGAGGTGGACGAATGGGTCGAGTTCGCCGACGGCCAGCCGGCCGTTCAGCGGGCCGACACCAACCGAGATGGCAAGCCCGATACGACGATCACCTACGCAGGGGGTCAGCCCGTCCAAGAAGAGGCCGACACCACCGGGGACGGAACCATCGACCGCCGGGTCGCGTACGAGGGCGGACGGCCCGCGCGCATCGAGGACGATCCCGACGGCGACGGCAAGCCGAACCTGGTCGTCGAGTTCGCCGCGGACGGCGAGAAGCAGCGCGAGCTGCAGGACACCACCGGCGACGGCCGCTTCGATGTGACGATCCTCTATGCCGATGGCGAGAAGGTACGCGTCGAGGAGGATCCCGAAGCCACGGGCCGGGCGACCGCCGTCACCAGCTTCGAAGACGGCCAGCGCGTCCGGCGAGAAGCCGATACCACTGGCGACGGCCGCTTCGACACGGTCTCGCGCTTCGAGAACGACCAGGAAGTCCGCCAGCAGCGCGATCTCGATGGCGACGGCCGCGCCGAAGTGCTGGTGGTGTTCGAGAACGGCATCCGGGTTCGCGAGGAGCGCGACGCCGACGGAGACGGCCGGCCCGAGCTGGTAACCCACTTCACCGGCGAGCTCCCGATCCGCAGCGAGGCCGACACCAACGGCGACGGCCGCCTCGATACGTTCATCGCGTTCCGCGACGGCCGGAAGGCGCGCCAGGAAGAGGATCGAGACGGTGACGGCGACATCGACGCGGTCTACGAGTTCGACGCCGGCGAAAAGCTGGCGAGCGAGCAGATCGACGCCGACTTCGACGGCCGCTTCGAGACCACCGCGTCTTATCAGAATGGCGAGGTCGTGCGGCGCGTGACCGACTCCGCCGGACGCGGGAATCCCGAGCGCGTCGAACTCCACGCCGACGGTCGGCTGGTGCGCGTCGAGCTCGACGAGGACCGCGATGGCCGCGTCGATCTGTGGAACTTCTACGACCCCGAAGGCCGGCTCGAGAAGCAGGAGCAGGACCGCAGCGGCGACGGCAAGGTCGACCACTGGGTCACGCTCGATCCCGCGTCCGGCCGGGAGACGCGCGTGTTGTCCGATCGCAACGGCGACGGCCGCGTCGATTCCTGGCGCACGAACGATGCGCAGGGCCGGACGACCTCCGTCGAGGAGGACGAGACCGGCGACGGCAAGCCGGACCGCTTCGTGTTCTTCGAGGGCGGCGTGCCGACGCGCTTCGAACAGGACACCACCGGCGACGGCAAACCGGATCTGCGCGGCCAGCTCGACGCCGACGGGAACGTCGCGCGCGAGGAGCGCGACGAAACCGGTGACGGCGAGCCGGACGTCGTCACGGTCTTCGCGGGCGGCGAGCCGGTTCGGCAGGAGAAGGACACCACCGGCGACGGCAAACGCGACACGATCCTGACGTTCCGCGACGGCCAGCAGAGCAGCCAGATGCGCGACAGCAGCGGCGATGGGAGACCGGACACGACGGTCACCTTCGACGAGAAGGGCCGCCGCGAGCGCGAGGAGACCGATGCCGACGGCGACGGGCGCGCGGAGCTCATCCGCTCCTGGAAGAACGGCAAGCTCGCGCGCGAGGAAGAGGACCGCGACGGCGACGGACGCTTCGAGATCGTGACGGAGTTCAAGGGGAGCCGCGCCGAGAGCGACACCAACGCCGACGGCAAGGTCGACGTCGTCGTCGAGTACGAGGGCGAGCGCAAGGTGCGCCAGAGCGAGGACCGGAACTACGACGGCCGCTTCGATGTGGTCACCGTGTTCGACGCCGACGAGCGCCCGGCGCGCATCGAGGAGGATCTCG
>CAYOHN010000081.1:0-12358 GCA_964403735.1 uncultured Spirochaetales bacterium
GTCCCGTGAATCGCTTCGCCGTTGTGGGAAAGCCACATTCCGAGGGCTTCTAGCCGTAGCCGCTCGCGCGGGTGGATTTCGCCATCTCGCGCAGGACCCACGTTCAGCAGCAGATTGCCGTTCTTCGCGACGATGTCGACGAAGCTGCGCACGAGCTCCTCCGGATCGATGAGATTGGCCTCGTCCTCCTGATCGTTGATCCCGAAGCTGTGGCCGATGCCGCGCGTGGCCTCCCACTTGCGCACCCGCGACTCCGCGAAGGTGGCGTACTCCGGGGTCTGGAAGTCGAAGACCGGCGGCGGCGGCACCATCTCGTAGCCTGACCGGCGCACGAGACGGCGCAGCACGCCGTCCGCAGCGGCGCGCAGTGGACGCGTCCGCAGTCCGCGCACCAGCCAGCCGGGCGCCGGCCCGAAACGGTCGTTGACGAGGCCATCGTCGACGGTGTCGTAGTAGTCGGCAAGGAGACGCCAGAGCGCTCCGCCGTGCGGCGGGTACGCGATGTCGTTCCAGAGCACACTCGGTCGGATTCGGCACCTGCGTCGGCCACAAGCAGTAGCCATCGTGGTGCTTGGTGACCTGGACGACATAGCGCGCACCCGCGGCGGCGAAGAGGTCCGCCCAAGGACGCGGGTCCCAGCCGTCGAGCATCGCCGTGAACGGGGCGAGAAACGACTGGTAGCGGGCACCGCCCCACACCGAGGCATGATGTCGTGCCGCCGGACTCCCCGGGATCCGCAGCGCGTTCCAGTACCACTCGGCGTAGGGGGACAGCGCCTGCAGCTCGTCATAGTGCGTGCGCAGCAGCTCCGGAAGCGTCCCGGTGCGGGCGGCGAAAGCGGGAACGCACGACAGGCTCCAGTGCACGAAGATTCCGAGCTTCGCGTCCTCGAACCAGGTCGGAACGACGTGGCGGCGAAGCGAAGACGGCGTCGGTTCGAATCGAGACATCCGGCTCAGCATACGCGGCGGCCGGCGCGTGCACGGAATTCGTGCGGGCGAAGAGCCCCCTTGGATCGCGCCGAGCTGAGTCGCGGGAGTCCGCTGATGATCATGCGGGTCTCGAGCCCCAGCGCGCTTCAGTCGAATCGACAGCCGGCCGATGGGACCGCGAGTCGGTGCGCGCCGATGTACGTGGGATCTGGAGGGCGGCACTTGGAGACAGCGAGTATCAAGGGCGCAGGGTTCGCGGAGACCTGGAACAGGCTCCAGGCGATGATCCGCGAAGGGCGGACCTCGCGCGAAGATCTCGCACAGCGGCTCGGCAAGGAGGCCCTCTCGCTCGTCGATTCGGAACCGATCCCCAGTCTCTGGTATCCAGTCGCCGCGGTCGACGAGTTCACCGAGGTAGTGGCTGCGCTCGAGGGTCCTGCGGGCCCTGCGTATTTCCGCGCGATGGGAGCGGGCGCCTTCGATGAGCTGATCACTCGTCCCGCCTTCGCGACCTTCGTCGGCACGGCGCAGGGATTCACTGCCCGCCGCGGCGAATCCCTCGTGAAAGTGGCCGGTCTCGTCTACAACTTCGGAGAATGGAACTACGCCGGAGAGAGTCCGACGGAGTTCGTCGTCGAAGTGCGGGATGCCGCTGCGTTGGCGACGTTCCGCGAGTGGACGGCGGCGGGATTCATCGAGCGGCTGATGGAGCACATTGCCAACGAGGCCATCCGGGTGACCCCAGAACGCCCGACCCGGAACCTGCTCGTCCTCCGCGGCACCCCGCGCGCGAGGGCCGGCGCGCGATAGGTTCCGGCCGTCCCGGGCACACCCCGATCCGGAAAGCGCCGGCGCACCGAGCGGCGGTTCTCAGCCCTCGATGAGCGCCTTGTAGAGCACTTTCAACGCGTCGTTGGCGACAGCCTGGCCGACCCCGACGTGAAAGCAGAACTGTGACGGGCTCTGGTCGATCATCTCGATGTTGATGTGTTCGCTCGCGAGCGCCTGGAGTGCATCGACGATCGGGTACGAGTTCGCCTTGAGACCGAGACCGACGGGGGTGAGGATCGCCAGGTTGTAAACGACGTCCATGACGTCTGGCCGAAGCGTCCGCTCGATGTCGCGACGCAGGTCGTTGATGGAGCCCTTGAGCTCCTCCTGATTCACGACCACGGCCAGATCGTCCTTGTCGGTCGGGTAATGGTAGGTACTGATGCCGTGCTCGTTCAGGATGCGCAGCAGATTCGCGATGAACCCCATCTCGTCGCTGAGACCGTCTTTCTCGAGATAGATGTAGGCGACGCCGTCGAGCTTGGCGATTCCGACGACGCCCTCCTCGGGCACGCGCTCGTTCAGGATCGAGGTTCCGCGCTCGCTCGGAGCGTTGGTATTGCGGATCTGGATCGGGATCTTCCGACGCCGGCACTGCACCATCGCGTCGTGATGGAGCACCCCCATGCCCTTCGACGACAGGAGGCGGATCTCCTTGAAGGTGAGCCGCGGGATGGTCCGTGCGTTCTCGATGATGCGTGGGTCCGCCTCGAAGACGCCACTCACATCGGTCCAATTCTCGTAGAGGCTCGCGTCGAGCGCATATGCGATCAGACCGCCCGTGAGATCGGACCCGCCGCGAGAGAAGACTGCCACTTCCTTCTCGTTCGTGATGCCGTAGTAGCCGGGAATCACCTGGATCACGCTGCGGTCGAGCCGAGCGATGTTCTCGTACGTCTCCTCGAGCACGCGCGCGTCCAGAAACTCCGAGGAGACCACGAAGCCGATATCCTCTGGCAGCGCCGCCTCCGCCTGCTCCCCGGTCCGACACAGATAGTCTGCCACCAAGCGTGCGCAGTAGTGCTCGCCGCGCGACACCAGGAACGCGGTGCGGCGATCACCGAGGAGTTCCGTCTCGAAGTCTCGCTCGAGCGACTGCAGGATCCCGTCCGCGTCCACCTCGAGATCCTGCGCGATCCGAGCCAATTTCTCCCGCACCGCCTTGCGGCTCTCGGACGGCGAGACGGCAATCCGCTGGTCGTAGAAGTGGCGGCCCTCACTGGCGATGTTGAACAAGTGATCCGTCACCTTGTGATCGTCGCGGTCGTCTCGACCGGGCGCGGAGACGACGACGCAGCGGCGTCGCGGATCGCCGACGATGATCGAGCGGACCTTCCGAATCTGTTCGGCGTTCGCGACGGAGCTGCCGCCGAACTTGCAGACGATGAGGTTGTCTCTGGGCACACTAGACTCCGCCGCTGATCATCTTCTGCCGCTTCTCGACGAGCGCCCCGAGCGCGTGGTCGACGATCTCCAGTCCCTCGTAGAGCTGATCGTCCTCGATGATCAGCGGCGGTAGGAACTTCAGCACCTGATCGCGCGCGCCGGCAGTCTCCAGCAGGAGGCCGCGTTCGAAGGCCTCGCGCGAGGCCTCGGTCGCGAGTCCGGGCTCGAGTTCGACGCCCCAGATCATGCCGATGCCGCGGACGCGAGCCGACAGCTCGGAGTACTTGTCCGCCATTCGGTGCAGTTCGCGCGCGAGGATGCCGCCCTTGTGCTCGATGCCGAGCGCAAAGTCGTCATTGTCCCAGTAGGAGAGCGCCTGTGTCGCGGCGACGAAGGCGAGATTGTTTCCACGGAAGGTCCCCGTGTGCTCTCCGGGCAACCATTGGTCGAGTTCGCTGCGCATCATCAACATAGCCAGCGGCAGACCACCGCCGATGGACTTCGAGACACAAACCATGTCCGGTACGATGCGCGCGCGTTCGAAGCTGAAGAATGTGCCTGTTCGACCGTTTCCGACCTGGATGTCATCGATGATCAACAGAATGTCGAGTTCTCGACACAGGGACTCGAGCTGCTGGAGCCACTCGATGCTCGCGACGTTGATCCCGCCTTCGCCCTGCACCGTCTCGACGATCATCGCGGCGGGGATGTCCACGCCACTGGACGGATCCTCGAGCATGCGCCGGATCAGATCGACGGTGTTGATCTCCGGACCGTGGTAGCCGTCGTAGGGCATGAACGCCACGTTGTTTCGTGCGCCGTACGATTCATCGCGGTAGAAATAGTTCCCGGTGACCGCCAGCGACCCCAGCGTCATCCCGTGGTAGCCGTTCGTGAAGCTGATGATGTTCGAACGGCGCTTCACCATGCGCGCCAACTTCAGCGCCGTCTCCACGGCGTTGGTGCCGGTGGGACCGGTGAACTGCACCTTGTACCCGAGGTGCCGAGGCGCGAGGATCTTGTCCCGCAGCGCTTCGAGAAATTGCCGCTTCGCGACTGTCGCCTTGTCGAGGCCGTGGACGATCCCGTTGCGCTGCAGATACTCGATCAACGCCTGGGTGATCCGCGGGTTGTTGTGTCCATAATTGAGTGTGCCGGCGCCCGAAAAGAAGTCCACGTAGCGTTTTCCCTGCTCATCGAAGAGCAGTGAGCCCTGCGCGGTATCGAAGATGGCGGGGAACGAGCGCAGGTAGCCTCGCACCTCGGATTCGAGTTCTTCGAAAATACGCATGAAACTCCTCGGCAGCTTGCATCGACGAGCCCGCTCGGCGGGCTCGTCGGCATCGCTCTCATCGGCCGCACGGTCGTCGGCCTCGTTCTCGTTGGCGGCTCCGCCGGGTCGCTGCATCGGCTGCATCGCCAGATGCGCGTAGCGGACCCGGAACATAGCGAGATTCGAGAGGCATGCGCACGTACGGCAAGAATGGCTGCATTTTGCGCTCTCTAGAGCGCTGATACGCCACGAGAGCGCGTCAGGGGCGCGCGTCACCATTGATGGACGAATTCCTCGACCCATCCGATGAATCCATCGACGGCGAACTCACGTTCGTCGACGCGCGTCTGGCCTTGGAAGCCAGGTCCTGGCAGCGCATGAACCCGAGCCAGCGCAGACAGCTGCTGTGGCGGCTCGCCGACGCCATCGAGGCTCGCGTCTGGGAACCTCGAAGCCATCTGTCATGGGAAGAGGCTCGCCCTGCCGAGGTCCGGTAGCGGGTGCTACACCGAAGGCATGCAGCTGTTTTCCGTGGAAGGGAACACGCAGCGACTCGATGGCGGATCGATGTACGGCAATTGTCCGCGGGCACTGTGGGAGCGCTGGTCCCCTCCCGACGAGCTCCATCGCATCGCGCTGGCATGCCGTTCGCTGCTGGTCCGCGAGCAGGGCGGGCGATGCGTGCTTCTCGAGACCGGCATCGGCTCCTTCTTCTCGCCGAAGTATCGAGAACGGTTCGGCGTCCAGGAACGAACGTACGTGCTCTGGCGCTCGCTCGAGGACCTCGGGCTCGGCCCCGGGGACATCGACGTCATCGTGCTCAGCCACCTGCACTTCGATCATGCTGGGGGTCTACTGCACCCTTGGGACCCCGATCATCCCGAGCCTCGCCTTGCCTTCCCCGGCGCACGGTTCGTCGTGGGTCGAGAGGCCTGGACCCGGGCCCGGAATCCGCATCCGCGCGACAAGGCCAGCTTCATTCCGGGGTTGTGCGAACTCCTCGAGAGCAGTGGCCGTCTCGAGCTCGTCTCCACCGAGCGCAGCGTGACCCTGGGCGAGTCCTACTCCTTCCGCTACTCGAACGGACACACGCCGGGCCTCACGCTCACCCGTGTCGAGTCCCCGCACGGTCCCATCACCTTCATGGCCGACCTGATCCCCGGCACGCCCTGGGTCCATCTGCCGATCACAATGGGCTACGACCGGTATCCCGAGCTTCTCATCGACGAGAAACAGGCCATGCTCGACCAAGTCATCGCCGAAGACGGCTGGGCCTTCTTCACCCACGATCCGGACACGGCTGCGGCGAAGATCAGCAAGGACGAGCACGGCCGATACCGGGCGGTCGACACGCTCGAGGCCGTGCGCTGGTCCTGAACGCGAGCGCGTCCAGCAGCTCCTCTCCGAACACGGACAGGATTGCCTAAAACAGGCGGCAGGGAGACGCGTGCTCCGTCGCCACGCTGGCGGCATCGCCGCTCAGAGATCGAAGCGGTAGAGGCGATCCACTTCGTCGTCGGCGGTCATCTCGCAAATCTCGCGGAGGATCCCGTCGGAGAGGGCGTAGACCCAGCCGTGGAGAACCGGGAGGCGCCGCTGCTTCCAGGAGTCCTGGATGATCGACGTCTTCGCGAGGTTCAGCACCTGCTCCCGGACGTTGTGCTCCACGAGACGATCGAAGCGAGCATCGAGATCCTCGATCGCGTCCAGATCCTCACGGTGAAGTCGATACACGTCCTTGATGTTGCGCAACCACTTGTTGATGAGGCCGAGGTGGACGTTGCCCATCGCAGCCTTGACACCGCCGCAGCCGTAGTGGCCGCAGACGATGATCTGTCGGACCTTCAGCACCTCGACGGCGAACTGCACCACCGAGAGCAGATTGAGATCCGTGTGGACGACGAGGTTCGCGACGTTGCGGTGCACGAAGAGGTCTCCGGGTCGGCTCCCGGTGATGTCCTCGGCCGGAACCCGGCTGTCGCTGCAGCCGATCCACAGGAACTCCGGCGTCTGGCTCTCGGCCATGCGCCGGAAGTACTCGGGATCGCGCTCGAGGATCAATCGAGCCCATTCCCGGTTGTGTGCGAGCAGATCGAGAGGGGAGTGCATGTCGCCTGCCTTTCTCGGGTCCCGAGTGCCCCGCCGGTGTCGCTGGCGGGACGTCGCCCGTCGCGGCCGAGGCTACGCGAGTCCCGCTCGAGAAACGACCTCCTTCCGGAGGGTCGCTCGCCGAGGCACTCTCGTCGGAGCCGACGCAATCCCGGATCCCGACGCGCAGAATCGCTTCGCGCGGGCACCAGCCTCGTCGGACTGCCTCTCTGGATTCTCCTCTCCCGCCGGAATCGAACGGCGCCTCGAGCCGAAGCGTCGGGGGACTCCGCCCGATGGCGGGTCCGGATGGACCCTGACGTAGAATTCCGACCCGTTCTCTCGGAACGGGTCGCGAGAGGGAAAACCGAAACCCGGCTGTTTCCGGGTGGGCCGCAGAACCAAGGGGTCAGAAGCCGGCGCTCTCGCGGAGGCGCGGCTTCATCCAGTCGAGGAACGCGCGCAGGCGCGAGGTGAGCCGGCGCGCTTCGGGATAGACCAGACTCACCGGCACCGACGCCGGTTCGAACTCGCGCAACACCACGCGCAGGCGTTTCGCGCGCAGCGCTGCCTCCACCTGATAGGAGAAGAAGGCGCCGAAGCCCAGGCCGGCCTCGCACGCGGCGATGGCGGCGGCGGCCTGGTTGGTGGCGAAGCGACCGCGGACGGGCACGGAGAGGTCGCGGTCACCGTCTCGAAAGCTCCAGCCGGCACCGAGAGCCGGACCTTCGAAACGCACGCAGGGTCGGTCGGCCAGCGCTTCGGGGCGCACGGGCGTGCCGTGTTCCCGCAGTAGTGTCGGGCTCGCCACCACGACCCGGCGCACCGAACCGAGCGGCGCGGCGATCAACGTCGAGTCAGGCAACTTCGCGATCCGCACGCCCGCGTCGATGCCCTCCTCGATGAGATCGACCACGCGATCGTACAGCAGCAGCTCCACGTGCACGGCCGGATGGCGGATTGCGAAGGCAGCCAGCGCCGGCGCCACGTGCAGATACCCGAACAGCACTGGCGCCGTCACGCGCAGCGGGCCGCGAGGCTCGCTTCCGCCGTCGCCCACCAGCGACTCGGCCTCGGCCACGTCGGCCAGAATGCGCCGACACCGATCGAGGTATGCCCGGCCCTCGTCGGTGAGGGACATCCGGCGCGTGGTGCGGCGCAGCAACGTGGCCCCGAGTTCCTCCTCCAGGCTCGCGAGCGTCCGCACCATGGTCGGGAGCGAGCGGTGGAGCGCCTGGCCGGCGGCCGTGAGGCTGCCTCGGTCGACGATCTCCACGAAGACTCGCATGGCGGTCAGTTTGTCCAATGTTTCGAGAGATTACTCCATTTTTAGAATGAATCATATCCATAATGATCCATTTATTCTGCAAATCTCCAGGGACAGACTCTCGGAAAACGAGGTCGAGGCCTCCCGAACCAGGAGATCGCCGATGAGCAGCCGATCCGACGCCCGGACCCAGGGGATTCACCACGCCGGCCTGACGGTCCCCGACCTGTCCGCCGCCCGAGGTTTCTTCGAGCAAGTCTTGGGATTCCAGACCGTGGCCGAACGTCCCGAGTATCCGGCCGTCTTCCTCTCGGACGGCATCGTGATGATCACGCTGTGGCAAGCCGAGGATCCTGAACAGGCGGCCGCCTTCGATCGGCGGCGCGTGATCGGCCTGCACCACCTGGCGCTGCGCGTCGCCGACTCGGCGGCGCTCGACGCGCTCCACACTCACCTGTCCGCGCGCGCCGACGTGCAGATCGAGTTCCCCCCCGAGCCGCTGGGCGCCGGACCTACGCGTCACATGATGTGCGCGATCCCCGGTGGCATCCGACTCGAGCTGATCGCACCGGCGGCAAGTCGAAGCTAGCCGTGCCGGACTCCTCCCCGTTCCACGTCGGTGAGCAGCAGGTGCAGGAGCGCCTGGGCGTGCGCGCCATCGAGAACTGGGCGCGCAAGGTGGTGCGCGATCACCTGCCCGAGCAGCACCAGGCCTTTCACACGTCGCTGCCGTTTCTGGTGGCCGCAGCGCGCGACCGACGGGGACGGCCCTGGGCCACGCTATTGGTGGGAAGAGACGGATTCGTCACGTCGCCCGATTTGCGCACGCTCGTCATCGACGCCAGGCCGCCGGCGGGGGACGCGCTGGACGGGGCGCTCGCCGCCGGCGCCGATGTGGGCCTGCTGGGCATCGAGCTCGCGACGCGGCGACGCAACCGGCTGAACGGTCGCATCGCCGCGGACGGGAACGGCGCGCTGGTATGCGCTGTCGACCAGAGTTTCGGGAACTGCCCGCAGTACATCCGCGAACGCGCGTGGCGCCGGGCCGACGGTGAGCGCGCCGGCGCTCCCCGCCGCGGACGTCGGCTCACGCCGGAGCAAAGTGCATGGATCGCCGGAGCCGACACGTTCTTCATTGCGAGCGGCTACCGCGGCGAAGGCGAGAGCGCCGCCTTCGGCATGGACGCCTCCCACCGCGGCGGCGATCCGGGCGTCGTGGCCGTGGTCGGCGGGGCGGAGCTGTGCTTCCCCGATTTCGCCGGCAACGACCATTTCAACACCCTCGGAAACCTGGTGCTCGACCCACGCGCGGGGCTGCTCTTCGTGGACTTCGCGAGCGGCAGCCTTCTTCAACTCACCGGGCGAGCCCGCATCGACTGGGACTCGGACGCGGTGGCGCGCGTCGCCGGCGCGCGGCGGCTCGTGCACTTCGAGATCGAAGAGGTGGTGGAGCTGCCGCGAGCCGTGCCGCTGCGCTGGAGCATCGAGGCCGGATCCCTGCGCTCGCTGCGGCTGGTGGAGAAGATCCGTGAGAGCGCCGACGTCAGCTCGTTCTGGCTCGAGGCGCGGGACGGCGGCGCTCTCCCTCCGTTCGAAGCGGGCCAACACCTGCCGGTGGAGCTCGACGTACCGGGTGTGGCGGAGAAGGTGCGCCGCAGCTGGTCGCTCTCCGGGAATCCCGCTGGCTCGCGCTACCGCATCACGGTGAAGCGGGAGCCAGAGGGGCTTGCGTCGCGCCACCTGCACGATCGGCTCGAGCCCGGCGCTCTGCTGGCGGCCGGCCTACCGGCCGGCGACTTCACCCTCCAGTGCAGACGCTGTCCGGTGGCGCTGGTGAGCGCCGGCGTGGGGCTGACGCCACTCGTGAGCATGCTCCACGCCGTCGCTGCCGAGGCCGGCGAAGGCCCGGTCTGGTTCGTACATGGAGCGCGCGACGGCCGACACCACTCGTTGTCACAAGAGGTGCGCCGGCTGGCCGCCACGCGCCCGGGAATCCGCGTGCACACCCGCTACAGCCGCCCACTCGCGGACGACACGGGCCACGACGACGTGGGGCGTGTCGACGGCGCCCTGCTCGAGCGCCTCGTGGCAGCCTCGGAGGCTCACTACTACCTGTGTGGACCGCCGTCCTTCCTGGCCGACCTCGTCGACGACCTGGAGCGCCGGGGCGTCCCGGCCGGTCACATCCACTGCGAGTCCTTCGGGCCGCGCGGCGTCCCTCGGACCGCGTCGTAGCCTCCCTTCGCGGAGATTCGCTCGAGGGGCATCGGATCCCTCAGTCCGGATCCGGTGCGCTCTCGAGAAGCGGACGAGAGACTCTGAAACCCGCTTCGCGGCGCAGCACTCCGACGGTGGCCTGCACGATGTGTCCGCCCAGGCTCTCGCGCTCCCCGGCGATGGCCACGCGGCCGCGTACGACTCGGGGAGGGAGGCCGCCCGGCGGCGTGCCGCGCAGGCGCACGCGGTAGGTCGCCTCCACCGGCAACAGCTCATCGCCGGGACCGCGACGCGTGCCCAGCTTCCCGCCGAAGAGAGAAGCCGGCTAGAGTTCTTTGAGACCCGCGAGATCCACGCGATCGATGCCTTCGACCGTCACCGGAAACGCAGGCCACGCTTTTCCCTCGGGATGGAAGGTCGCGCGGTCTTCGGCCGCGATCCCTCAGCTATCGATCGGCATCCGCACGAAGCAGGAGCTCGACGCGGGTGTACGCGTGCGGCGTGACGTTGCACCCGGCCACCAGGAGCCCGAAGTCCCTGAAATAGATTCCTCGCCAAAGCCTCTCGCGAATCGTCCGCGGGTGCCGTTCGAGACCAGCCACTCGTCACCCGGGCGTGCGAAATCGGCACGTGGCAGACTGTTCGTGCTTCATCGCATCGACAGAGGAGGCGCCATGGCCGGATCACGAGGAGTCGGTGCCGCCTTCGTCCTGGGCGCTTTGATCGCCAGCGGCCTCGCCGTGGCCGGCTATTTGCTCGGGATCGGCGTTGCACAGGTGCGCGCCGCAGACCGCTACGTCACGGTGAAGGGCCTCGCCGAGCGCGAACTGTCCGCTGATCTGGCGATCTGGCCGCTCGTCTACAACACCACGGGCGACGATCTGACCCAGCTCTACGCGCGGCTCGACCGCGACGCCGAAACCATCACGAGCTTCCTGCGAGAGCGCGGCTTTCCCGCGGAGGAGATCACCCGCTCGGCGCCGCGAGTCACCGACTTCGAGGCCCAGGGCTACGGCAACAACCGCCCGATCCATCGCTACGGCGTCGAGGGGACGGTGATGCTGCGGACCGGCAACGTCGACGGGGTCAAGGCCGCGATGCAGGCCTCGGCCGAGCTCGTGAAGGAAGGCGTAACACTGATCCGAAGCTACGAGGCCACGCCCTTGTTCCGCTTCACCGAGCTGAACGCCATCAAGCCCGAGATGATCGCCGACGCCACCCGCGACGCGCGACGTGCCGCCGAGCAGTTCGCGGCGGACTCCGGCAGTCGCGTCGGGGGAATCCGCCGCGCGCAGCAGGGCTTCTTCTCGATCGAGGACCGCGATCAGCACTCACCGGAGTGGAAGCGAATCCGCGTGGTGACGACGATCGAGTACTTCCTCGACGAGTGATCGCGGGCACCCGGCGAACGGGGGCGTCCTGTCGGTGCTATCGTCCTCGTGATGTCGGTCCCGCGCTTCGATGCCGAGTGTACCGCGGACGCCGTCGCCGGCGCTCTCGCCGAGCACGGATGTGCGATCGTCGAGGGTCTCGTCGATCCCGCGGTCATTGCCCAGGCGCAGGCGGAGCTGACGCCATGGCTCGAAGCCACGAAGCCAGGGCCCGATGATTTCGCGGGTCGCCGGACCCGCCGCACCGGCGGACTCATCGCGCGATCCGCAACCTGCCGCGACCTGGTGATGCACCCGCTCGTACTCGGGACCGTTCGCGCGACGCTTGCCCACGCGACCAGCGTCCAACTTCATCTCACGCAGTTGATTGCGATCGGCGCCGGAGAGCCGGCCCAGGCCATCCACCGCGACCAGTGGGCCTTTGATTTCTTCCCGTTCCCGACCGGCTACGAGGTCCAGTGCAATACGATCTGGGCGATGACGGACTTCCGCGAGGACAACGGTGCCACGCGCCTCCTCCCCGGCAGCCATCGCTACGCGGACAAACTCTCGTTCCAGGAAGCGGATACCGAGCCGGCCGAGATGCCGGCCGGCTCGGTGCTGTTCTATACCGGCTCGCTCTACCACGGCGGTGGCGCCAATCGCAGCGATGCGACACGACTCGGCGCCAATCTCACGTACGCGATCTCCTGGCTTCGTCAGGAGGAGAATCAATACCTGTCGGTCCCCGTAGACATCGCCCGCACGCTTCCGGAGCCCCTGCTGCGGCTCTTGGGCTACGCGCGTGGCGCCTATGCGCTCGGCTACGTCGACGACCTGCGCGATCCGCTGGAGGTGTTGCTCGGTCGCCCCACCGGCCAGGGTTTCGGCGATCTCACCGACGCCGCCCGCAAGGCGACCGGCCGCACCTGAATGATCCGTCAACCAAGGGGCCGGGTTCGTTCGTCAACTTTTCCCGAACGGGAAAAGTTG
>CAYOHN010000082.1:0-10104 GCA_964403735.1 uncultured Spirochaetales bacterium
GTGGCGTCGCTGTTCCTGGCGGTGCGGGAGGCGGTCCGCGGGAGGCTGCGCGCCGAACCGGGCCGAAACGAACCGAGCCGGCCGGTCTCCGACAGCGCCGCGTTCTCGGCGATGCTCGCACACGCGCTCGCCACGTGGACGCTGCGCGATCCCAGTAAACCCCGCCCCGATCCCGTCTTCGAGCGCGACGGCTACCTGTGCGCGGTCCCCGGCTGTTCGTCGCGGATGAGCTTCCACGACCACCACGTGGTGTTCCGCTCGCACCAGGGCTCGAACGACCTCTCGAACCTGCTCACTTTGTGCGCGTTCCACCACCAGCGCTGCCTGCACTTCGGCCGGCTGCGCATCCGGGGCCTCGCGCCGGACCGGCTCGTGTTCGAGCTCGGCGTGCGACCGGGGGCGCCGCCGCTCGCACGCTATCGGTCGGGGGATGTCGCGCTGGGCGGGCACGGGAGCCACTCCGATCGGTTCCCGTCCACGGATCCTGCCAACTCCCGGGTCGGAATCCCGGAGATGTCGAAGTTGGCGAGCGAAGCCTGTCTTCCACGGCTGTGACCGTATCCGTCATAGGGCCGCCGTATGATCCTCGTAAGATCAGTAGAAACGGCCTCTCCTTCTTCGGTGGAGCTGATGACGAATCCGACGACCGATTCCGCGCCGGCGCGGTCGAGCAGAAGGGCGGAGATTCTCCCTGCCCCCGTGCTTCGCGCTCCCGCGTCGGCGCCCGTGAACGCCGCGACGCTGAGGACGGACGGCGCTCTGCGCCGCCGGAGTGGCGTCCGATGAAGGCGACGAGCCTGGTCGGCAACCGAACGGGGTCCCCGACCGCGGCGCCCGGGCTTTCGAAGTCCCGCTACGTCACCGGGCTCCAGTGCGCGAAGCAGCTCTGGTGGCGTGCACACGAGCCGAAGGCGCCGGAGCTGGTGCCGGATGCGGCGACGCAGCGGATCTTCGATCGCGGCAGTCGCGTCGGGGAGCTGGCGCGCTCGTACGTGCCGGGCGGCGTGCTGATCGACCTGCCGCACTACGCGATGGCCGAGCGCGTCGAGGCCACGCGGCGCGCGCTCGCGGACGGCGCGCGCGCGGTCTACGAGGCGAGCTTCCGCGAGGACGACGTGTTCGTGTCGGTCGACATCCTCGAGCGGCGCGGGCGTCGCGGCCACCGCGATCACCGCGATCACCGCGATGAGTTTGTGCTGGCCGAGGTGAAGTCGACGCTCGACGTGAAGGAGGCGCATCTGCCGGACGTGGCGATCCAGCTCCACGTGCTGCGCCGGGCGGGGCTGTCGGTGCCGCGCGCCGAGCTGATGCACCTGAATCGCGAGTGTCGCGCCCCGGATCTCTCGAACCTGTTCCTGCGCACGCCGGTGACGCGTCAGCTCGGGAGCTGGCTCGAGGAGGCGCCGGCGCGGATCGCGGCGCTGCGCGCGCAGCTCGCCGGGCCGCTGCCGGACGTCGCGCCGGGGCCGCACTGCACCGATCCCTACGACTGCCCGTTCCTCGCGCGCTGCCACCCGCCGCTGCCCGCGGATCACGTGAGCACGCTGTACCGGCTTTCGCCCCAGAAGCAGGCGGCGCTCGAAGCGGCGGGCTGCGCCACGCTGCACGAAGTTCCGCCGAGCTTCCGCGCGAGCGAGGTCCAACGCCGGCAGATCGAGAGCGTGCGGACGGGGGCGCCCGTCGTCGTGCCGGGTCTGCGCCGCGCGCTCGCGGCGGCGCTGCGCGGGCCGCTCGCGTTCCTGGACTTCGAGACGATCGGCCCGGCGATTCCGGTGTGGCCTGGCTGTGCGCCGTATCAGCACGTGCCGGTGCAGTTCAGCTGCCACCGCGTCGCGCGCAGCGGAGCGGTCCAGCACGTCACGTGGCTCGCCGACGGCCCGGGCGACCCGCGTCGCGGTTTCGCCGAAGCCGTGCTCGCGGCCTGCGCCGGCGCACGCACCGTCGTCGCGTACAACGCGCCGTTCGAGAAGCGCTGTCTGCGCGATCTGGCCGCGGCGCTGCCGGATCTCGCGCCGGCGCTCGAGGATCTGTCCGCGCGCACGGAGGACCTGCTGAAACTCGTTCGCGATCACGTCTACCACCCGGAGTTCGCCGGCAGCTTCAGTCTGAAGGCGGTCCTGCCGGCGCTCGTGCCGTCACTCGGCTACGACGATCTCGAGATCCGAGACGGCGACACGGCCGCCGCCGCGCTGGAGACGCTGCTGCTCGAGCCCGACGCCTTCGACGACGCCGAGCGCCTCGCGCTGCGCGCCGACCTCGAGGCCTACTGCGCCCTCGATACCTGGGCGCTCGTCCAGCTCACCGAGCAGCTCCGGACGCTGGCCGGCGTGCGGCGATGAGGTGCGCGGCGATGAACGAGCGTGCTGGCGAGCGGTCCGGTGAGGCATGCGTTTGCTAGAAAAGGCTATACGTGTAGTATACGTGTAACGCTTCGAGGGGGGCACCCGTGACCAAGAAGCTCACGATCACTGTCCCCGACGACGTCTACGAAGGGCTTCACGCCGTGGTCGGCCCGCGTCGGATCAGCCGGTTCCTGAGCGATCTCGCTCGGCCGCACGTGGTTCGCTGTGATCTCGCCGAGGCGTACCAAGGGATGGCGCGAGACGAGGCGCGCGAGAGCGGCGCGCTCGAGTGGGCCGATGAGCTGATCGGTGATGTCGCGCCCGAATGAGCGCCGTGCGTTCGCTTGCGCAACCGAGAGAGCCGCGGCGCGGAGAGGTGTGGTGGGTGGCCTTCGGCCCCTCTCGCGGTGGTGAGATCCAGAAGACGCGCCCCGCCGTCATCGTCAGCAACGATGCATCGAACGCCGCATTGAACCGTGTGCAGGTCGTTCCGCTCACGAGCTCCACTGCACGTCTCTACCCCTCCGAGGCCTATGTCACGCTCGACGGAAGACAGAACAAGGCCATGGCGGACCAACTGACGACGGCAGCCAAGGCTCGTCTTCGGGACCGCCTCGGAACTCTCGCCGCGCACGATCTGGCCGCCGTCGAACTCGCGATCCGGATCCAGCTCGGCCTCTGACGCCCGCGGTTGCTGACACGCGGCCCGCGGGGTTCGCCTTGGGCGCCCCAGGAGGAAAGAAGCGGTGACGTTGAGTCTCCGATGGACCCGCAAACTGCCAGCGCGATCGATGGCCCGGGCGCGATGGGTCGGATGGGCGCGATCGATGGCATGGATCAGATGGACGGCATGGATGGCATGGATCGGATGGAGCGCGATCGCCGTCGTCGCCGCGCCGGCGGCCGCGCTCGAAGCCGCAGCGTCCGTCGCGTCGAACTCCAACTCGGCCCCGACCTGGCAGCGCATCGAGCCCGGCGGCGCGACGATGTGCGCCGATGGCAGTGCCTATCACTTCTTCGTCCGCGAGGGCGATCCCGCGCGGCTGACGGTGTTCTTCCAGGGCGGCGGCGCGTGCTGGTCCGGCGCGACCTGTGATCTGGAGGGGCACCCGAGTTACCGGCCGAGCCTCGCGGGAAGCGGGGATCCGCCGGCGCGCGGCCTCTTCGCGGCGGACCGGGATGACAACCCGTTTGCCACCGACACCGTTCTGTTCGTGCCGTACTGCACCGGCGACGTGCATCTCGGCGATCGCGTGCAGCGCTACCGGCTGCCGGTGGGCTCGCGGCATCCGGGCCGGACGCTGCGGATCCAGCACAGGGGCGCCGTCAATGCGGCGGCCGCGCTGGACTGGCTGTTCCGGAACGTCGCGGTGCCGGCGCGGATCTTCGTCGCCGGCGCGAGCGCCGGGGCGATCGCGGCGCCGTTTCACGCCGTGCGAATCGCCGCCTGGGCGCCGGCGGCCCGCGTCGCGGTGTTGGCCGATGGGGCGGGTGGCTATCGCCGCAGCGCGACGGAGGTCCGCCCGCACCGGCTGTGGGGCGCGCCCGCCGTGGTCCGCCAGCACGCGGCGTTCGCCGATCTGCGCGACGAGGACTTCGATTTCGAAGCCCTGACGATCGCGGCCGCGCACGCGCAGCCGCGCCTCCGTTTCGCGCGCTTCGATACCGCCGAGGACGACGTACAGCGACACTTCCTCGCGTTGGCCGGTGGCCGGCCGTCGTCGCTGCTGCCGCTGCTCGCCGCCAATGCGCGCGAGCTCCGGGCGTCGATCCCGGCGTTTCGCAGCTTCGTTGCAGCCGGCGAGCGTCACACGATCCTCACGCGCTCCGCGCTGTTCGAGCTTCGAACGGCCGGGACGCGCCTGCGCGACTGGGTCGCCGATCTCGCCGAGCACCGCGCCGTCGACGACGTCCTGTGCGATGCGTGCAGGGCGACGTTCGGTGGCGACGGCACTCACTACGGCGATGGCGCCGGCGCCGGCACGAGCACCGCGGACCCACGCGGCGCGGCCGAGCCGCCGCTATCGCCAGAACCGCCCAGCGACTCCCAGTGACCGCCCGCGCCGGTTCCCTTCAGCTCACGGGTAGCCGTCTTCGCTCGGGTCGTAGTCGATGCGGATGACCCTGGTCTTGCCGGAGTAGCGGTTGCGGCCGAAGACGACGATGCCGACGCCCTTGTAGCGGTAGTCGAGGCGGCTGACATCGCTGCCGTAGTAGTACGGGATCCACGCCTTGCCGGTCATGTAGTCCTGCCGGCTCGTCGGCTCGCCGAGGATCGAGATGACTTCCGGCTCGGACATGCCGTCGGTGACGCGCGCGAGCTTGGTGCCGGCGGGCGGCCGCGTGCCCTCGGCGGCCTTGGCCTTGGCGGCGTGTTCCTTCGTCTGCGCGGCCTCGGCGGCCGGCGCGGCCGCAGAGGCGGGTTGCGCAGCGGGCTGCCCTTCGAGGATCCGGACGTACTGTTCGGACACGTAGCCGGTGAGGCCACCGTCGGTCTCGATGTAGACCCAACCGTCCGCCTCGCCGTTCGGCGCAAACACGCGGTCGCCGCGCTTCACGGAACCGACGATGGCGGCGCTGGTGCTCGCGGACTCGCGGACGTTGAGACTGTTGGCGGTGACCTCGGCTTCGAGCGCCGGCGTCGCCGCAGCTGGCGCCGTGGCCGGTGCCTTCGACCCGGCGCACGCCGCGAGCGCGACGCACGAGAACAACACGACGGCTACGACTTTTCGATGTGTCATCGGACCCCCTCCTTGGCGACGCGCTCCCGGAGCGCGGCCCGCCGATCCTGCTCGGCGTCGCATCCTACCAATCGAGCCCGAGCCGACGCAACGCCGATGCGTGACGCCTCGACGATCCGCGCGCCCTCGGGTCTCAGTCTCCCGCCCTCGTTGCGTCGCGCCCTCGTTGTGACCCTCGTTGCGAAGTTGGCCTATCTTCCGCTGTCGTGCTGCGGCCCTCTACGAACCGCCTGCTCCTCCGAGAGCTCGCCCCGGCCGACTTCGAAGCCGTACACCAATATGCCTGCGATCCGGAGGCGACCCGCTACGTCGGCTGGGGCCCGAACGACGAGGCGGCGACGCGCGCGTTTCTCGCGCGGGCGGCGGAGGTCGCGCGAGCAGCGCCGCGCACCGTCTACGAGTTCGGGATCGTCGAACGCGCGAGCGGCGCGCTGATCGGCGGCTGCGGCACTTCCGAGCGACGCGCCGAACATCGCGACTGGGAGATCGGCTACATCCTCTCGCGCTCGCATTGGCGACGCGGGTTCGGCAGCGAGGCCGTCGCGGCGCTGGTGGACTTCACGTTCGGCGAACTCGGCGCGCATCGGGTCTTCGCGACGGTGGAGCCGGCCAACGCGGCGTCCGCGGGGCTGCTTCGCAAGCTGGGGTTCCGGCTCGAGGGTCACCAGCGCGCGGATCGCTGGATCCGCGAGGAGTGGTGCGACTCGCTTATCTTCGCGCGTCTCGCCTCCGAAGGGCGCGGGGCGCCGTGATCGGCTCCGCGCCGACGCGCGCTCGGTTTCGCGCGTTCCGCCGCGCAACCTCTCGACCCCCTCGATCCCGCAGTCCCTCGATTCTCGCGATTCCCGCAAGCCCTCGCCTCCTTCAAGGGCTCGGCGTCTCGAACTCCGCGGTGCTGCCGCTGCGCTCGAAGTCGAGGCCGCCCCACGAACCGGCGAGGAAGACGCGGCCGCGGAGGTCGTAGGCGAAGGTCTGCTGCTCCGCCTCCGAACGCGCGCCGAGCACGAGGATCTGGTGGACCAGGTCGAGCAGCGTCGTCGTCGCCACCACCGGTACGACGACTTCGCCGAGCCGCGGAAGCTCCACATCGACATCGCTCTGGCCGGACGCGAGGCGCCGGCCGTTGACGTCGAGGCGAAAGCGCAGGCCATCGATCCTGTAGCCGCGCGGGTTGGGGTTGCGCAGGCGCAGGTCGACGCGCAGCCGGTGCTCGAAGGCGGTGCTCGGGAGCGGCGTCAGGCCCACCAGGTTCACTTCGATCGGCTCGGCGCCGACGCCGAGCGACGCGCAGCCGCCGGCGGTGAGCAGCGCACCGAGGGCGAACGCGGCGAGCACCGGGCGTGCGGCGCGGGGCGCGCGCGTCCTCGAGCGCGCGTTCGCGTCTGGCAACCATCGTTTCATTTCGGACCTTTCTCGGCGCGTCACGCTCTTCGACACGCCACCGATTCTAGAGCCCCCGGGGCAGCGTTGCCCAGAAGAGGCTGCGCGGTATCGTCGCGGCTTCCCCAACCCCGCAGTTTTCCGTCGGAGCCGAGTGATGACGACGAGGCCCTCGCCCGCGCTGCGGGCACAAATCGAATCCACCATCCGCTTCCTCGCCGTCGATGCCGTCGAGCGCGCGAAGAGCGGCCATCCGGGCGCGCCGATGGGCCTGGCCGCCGCGGCCTTCGAGCTGTGGAACGGCCACCTGCGTTTCGATCCGAGCGATCCGCAGTGGCCGCTGCGCGACCGCTTCGTGTTGTCCAACGGCCACGCGTCGATGCTGCTGTACTCGCTGCTGCACCTGTTCGGCTACGGCGTGTCGGTCGACGACCTGCGTGAATTCCGGCAGCTCGGCTCGGCGACGCCGGGGCATCCCGAGTACGGGCACACGCCGGGCGTCGAGACGACGACCGGTCCGCTCGGGCAGGGCTTCGGGACGGGCGTCGGGATGGCGTTGGCCGGCCGGCTGGTGCGCGCGCGTTTCGGCGCGGCGGGAGAGGGCGTCGGACACCATCACGTGTATGGAATCGTCAGTGACGGCGACCTCATGGAAGGGATCTCGGCGGAATCGGCGTCGCTGGCCGGTCATCTCGGTCTCGGCAACCTGATCTATCTGTACGACGACAACCGGATCACGATCGACGGCTCCACGACGCTGGCGTTCAGCGAGGACGTGGTGCAGCGCTTCGAGGCGCAGAACTGGCAAGTCCAGAAGGTCGAAGGCAACGACGTCGAGGCGCTCGGCCACGCACTCGAGGCGGCGCGCGCGGAGACGGAGCGGCCGTCGCTGATCTCGCTGCGCACGGTGATCGGTTTCGGTAGCCCGAACCTGGCTGGCCAGTCGAAGACGCATGGCGCGCCGCTCGGCGCCGACGAAGTGCGCGCCACCAAGGAAGCTGCGGGCTGGCCGCTCGAGCCGAACTTCCTGGTGCCGGACGACGTGCGGGCGTACCTCGCCGAGCGCATCGAGGCGAAGCGCGCGGAGCGTGCGGAAGCGGACGCGCGGCTCGCGACGTGGCGCGGAGCGAACCCGGAACTCGCGAAGGCGTGGGACGCGCAGCGCGAGCGCCGCGTGCCGGAGGGCTTCACGGCGGAGCTCGCCGCGCTTCTCGAAGGCAAGAAGGCGGCGACGCGCAAGCACTCGGGAGCCGTGATCCAGCACGCGGCCAAGGCGCTGCCGTGGTTGATCGGCGGCTCGGCGGATTTGGCCGCGTCGAACAATACGGACGTGAAGGACGGGGGTCACATTGGTCCCGCCGCGGGCGGTGGTGTCGATCCGTTCGCCGGTCGCAATCTGCACTTCGGGATCCGCGAGCACGCGATGGGCGCGCTGTGCAACGGCATCGCGCTCGATGGCCACTTCGTCCCGTACGCGGCGACGTTCCTGGTGTTCAGCGACTACATGCGGCCGGCGATCCGGCTGGCGGCGCTGATGGGACAGCGCGTGGTGTACGTCTTCACGCACGACTCGATCTTCCTCGGTGAAGACGGTCCGACGCACCAGCCGATCGAGCACCTCGATGCGCTGCGCGCGATCCCGGAGCTGACGGTGTTCCGTCCGGCGGACGGCGTCGAGACGGCAATGGCGTGGGCGTGGGCGCTGGAACGCGCATCTGGCCCGGTGGCGCTGGCGCTCACCCGTCAGGATCTGCCGCCGCTCGTGCGCCCGGCCGGCTTCGCGCCCACCGACATCTGGCGCGGCGGCTACGCGCTGGTCGAGCCGTCGGCGCGGCCCGACGTGGTCGTCCTGGCGACGGGATCGGAGGTGGTGCTGGCTGTCGACGCGGCGGCGAAGCTGTCCGGCGACGGGATCGCGGCGCGCGTGGTCTCGATCCCGAGCCTCGAGCTGTGGGCCGCGCAGCCGGAGGAGCAGCGTCAGGCACTGGTGCCGGCCGAAGACACACCGGTCGTCGCCGTCGAGGCGGCGCGCGGCGACAGCTTCCGGCGCTGGATCGGCGCGCGCGGGCTCGTCGTCGGTATCGACCGCTTCGGCGCGTCGGCCCCGCTCGGCCCGCTCGCCGAGCACTTCGGTTTCACCCCCGACGCACTCGCCGACCGCATCCGCCAGCATCTGCGCTGATCCGTCAACCCAGGGGCCGGGTTCGTTCGATCGCGCTCGGGCTGGCGGCGGGGGCAATCGAGCTGGTCGTTGCTCGCGCTGGCCGCGCCGATCGCGGTGGCGAGCCGGCCGAAGACGCCCGGTCGGTGATCGTTGCGGTAGCGCAGCGTTCGGAGCAGATCGGCCACGGAGGTCCTCGTTTCCACGGGCTTTGGAAACAATTCGAACATCGAGCATTCGCCCGGTCGCAGGCAGCCGCCGGGTGCCGGGGCGCCTCCCCCGAAGCCGACGGGGTTGAGGCGGCGTCCCGTGGCTGGTATCCACGGGGCATTCCGAGGAGGTCCGCATGCCGAGGTTCGATGTTTCCGCGATCAGCCCGCTCGGCGCGTTTTCGATCGCCGCGATCGCGGTCGTCGTGATTGCGTGGCTCGTGGTCTCGTTCCAGCGGCCGGGTCCGGTGCGCAACGTCGTGGCATGGCTCGGGACGATCGGCTTCTACGGCGCGCTGCTCAGCCTGTTCGTGCACCTCGTCGGCCGCTCGCTCGACAAAAACTCGACGGCGGGCCTCGTCGGCTTCGGCTTCCTCGCGACGATGTTCGGTCTCGGCCTGATCGTCGCGATCGCGCGCGCAATCGGATCGCTGCGCAGCGTTACCGCCAGCGAGGCCAGCGCGACCAACTGAACGCCCCGCGGCGATCAGCGGTAGTCGTGGGAGCGGGGCAGGACCGCGCGGTCGACCGACCGCGCGACGGGATCCGCGGCGCTGTCTCTGTCTGCGACGCGATCCGCGACGGGATCGACACCCACCGGCGTCATCTCGTCCACGCGCAGGTGCACCACGCCGTCGCGGTTCTCGAGTCGCCCCACCAGCTCCACCACCGGTGCCGTGTGCAGCGTCACGCGAACGCGTCGATAACGCGACGGCGTCAACACTGCATTCGACGTCCCGGTCTCGTCCTCGAGCGTGAGGAAGCACATGCCGCGCGCCGAGCCGGGGCGCTGGCGCACGATCACGTGGCCGGCCGTGCGGACGCGGCAGCCGTCCGGGACGGCGCGCAGCTCCGCGGCCGAGAGCACCCCCCGCGCGCGCAGTGCTGCGCGCAGGTGCGCCAGCACGTGCGGGCCGGTGGAGACGCCGCTCGCGCGATAGTCCGCGAGCGTCGCCTCGAGCGGCGACATCTCGGGCAGCGGCGAGTCCGCGGCCGGCGGCGGCGCACCGGCAAACAGCGAGCGCGGATCGCGCTCGAGCGCGGAGACCTGCCACAACGCCGCCCGCCGCGTTCGCGCCGCCGGATCGATGGCGGCCAGCGCACCGAGTTCGGCGAGCGCCAGCAGCTCCTCGCGCGTCAGTGCCGCGCGCCGCGCCAGATCCGCGACGTGCGCGAACGGGCGCTCGGCACGAGCCGCTTCGATCCGGTGCGCGCTGTCCTCGCGCAGTCCGCGCACGAAACGCAGCGGTAGTCGCACAGCGAGCGCGCCG
>CAYOHN010000082.1:10204-12320 GCA_964403735.1 uncultured Spirochaetales bacterium
TCGCGCGAGCGCTTGAAGCCCATCGCGCGGCGCAGCTCCTCCGCCTCGCCCCCGCTGAAACC
The DNA here is from genome assembly GCA_964403735.1 of uncultured Spirochaetales bacterium. Lineage (GTDB taxonomy): Bacteria > Myxococcota_A > UBA9160 > UBA9160 > PR03 > CAADGG01. The sequence continues at coordinate 10,267 of CAYOHN010000082.1, forward strand.
GGCCGCCGTCATCGCGATCCGCAGCAACTGCTCCTGGAACAGCGGCACGCCGAGCGTGCGGCGGAGGATCGGTTCGAGCGACGGGTGCGGGACCGTCACCGGCTCGCGTCCGGCGCGCCGCGCCAGGTACGGATGCACCAGTTTGCCGACGATTGGACCCGGCCGGATGATCGCGATCTCGACGACCAGGTCGTAGAAGCACGCCGGCTTCATCCGCGGCAGCGTCGCCATCTGCGCGCGGCTCTCGATCTGGAACGTCCCCATCGTGTCGGCGCGCTGGATCATCGCCCACGTGGGAGCGTCGTCGGCCGGCAGCTTGGCGAGATCGATCGCGACGCCCTCGTGCGTATGCACCAGCTCGATCGTGCGCTCGAGCGCGTTCAGCATCCCGAGCCCGAGCAGGTCGATCTTGATGATGCCGAGGTCCGCGCAGTCCTCCTTGTCCCACTGGATGACGTGCCGCCCGGCCATCGCGGCCGGCTCGATCGGCACCACGTCGTCGAGCCGGCCCGCGGCGATGACGATGCCGCCGGAGTGCTGCCCCAGGTGTCGCGGCAGGCCGCGCACGCGCTCCACCAGCGCGAGCAGCGCGCGCACGCGCGGCGCCGCAGGATCGACGCCGCCCTGGCGCAGCAGCGCCCGCGCCCCGTCGAGATCCTCGCGGTGATCGAGCGTCGCCAGCAGCTTCGCGAGCCGGTGGATCGCGTCCGGCTCGAGGCCGAGCACCTTGCCGAGTTCGCGCACTGCGAGCCGGGTGCGCCACGTGATGACGTTGGCCGTCATCGCGGCGCCGGTGCCGACGAAGCCCGTCCGCGCCGTCGGCCCCGCCCCGTAGCGCTCGCCCGGCCCGTAGCGCTCGAACACGTACTGGATCACCGACTCCCGCCGCGCCCCCGACGGCAGATCGATGTCGATGTCCGGCCACTCGCCGCGCTCCTCGGACAGGAAGCGCTCGAACAGCAGCTCCATGCCGACGGGATCGACGGCGGTGATGCCGAGCGCATAACAGACGGCGCTGTTGGCCGCCGAGCCGCGCCCCTGCGCCAGCATCCCGCGTGTGCGGGCGAAGCGCGCGATGTCCTCGACGATCAGGAAGTAACCGGCGAGATCCAGCTTGCCGATCACCGCCAGCTCGTGTTCGAGCTGGCGGCGCACGCGCGCCGGGAGCGGGTGCCCGTAGCGCCCGCGCGCACCGGCGAAGGTGAGCGCGCGCAGGTGCTCCTGCTGGGACACGCCGGACGGTGTCGGAAACGTCGGAAAGCGATAGCCGAGATCGCCGAGCCGGAACGCGCAGCGCTCGGCGACGACGCGGGTGGCGCGCAGCCACGCCGGGTGGTCTGCGAAGAGTCGCGCCATCTCGGCCGGCGACTTCAGGTGCCGCTCCGCATTGGGCGCGAGCTGGCGCCCGGCGCCGTCGAGCGACGTCTTCTCGTGCAGGCACGTCAGCACGTCGAGCAGCGGGCGGCCCGACGCGTGCGCATGACGGACGTCGTTGCTCGCCAGCACCGCGACGCCGCGCGCTTCGGCCAGCGCCGCCGCGCGCCGCGCCGCCGCCTCGAGCCGCCGATCGAGATGACGCGAAACGTCCACGCCACAGCGTGCCGCGCCGAACAGCGCCTGCACGCGATCCAGCGCCGCCACGCGCAGCGACGCATCGCCGCGCACCAGCGCCACCAGATCGCCAGCGTGCTCTTCGACCTCGTCCCACGTGACGAAGCACGGCGCGTGCTTGCCACCCTTCGCGTGCGCGACGGTCAGCAGCCGCGAGAGATGCCGGTACCCGCGCGGCGTCTCGACCAGCAGCAGCAGCTCCGGCCCGTCAGCGACGCGGACCCGCGCGCCGACGATCGCCTCCAGCCCGGCCGCCTGCGCCGCCTGGTGGAAGCGCGGAATCCCGTACAGCCCGTCCCGATCGGCGAGCGCCAGCGCGCGATGCCCCGTCTCGACCGCGCGCTCCGCCAACTCCTCGGGATTCGACGCCCCCGCCAGGAACGAGAAAGCGCTCGCACAGCGCAGCTCGACGTAGTCGGGCGACGGGGGAAGGGGCATGCTCC
>CAYOHN010000083.1:0-12278 GCA_964403735.1 uncultured Spirochaetales bacterium
CGGCATGACCGGCACCGCAGACACCGAGGCGCCAGAGTTCGCGAAGATCTACGACCTCGACGTATTGGTGATCCCGAGCAATCGCCCGCTGGTCCGCGACGATCTCCCGGATCTCATCTACAAGAGCCGCCAGGAGAAGTTCGATGCGGTGATCGAGGACATCCGGGAACGCCACGAGCAGGGGCAGCCGATCCTCGTCGGCACGATCGCGATCGAGACCTCGGAGATGTTCGCGGCCAAGCTCAAGCGCGCCGGCGTCCGGCACAACGTGCTGAATGCCAAGCAGCACGAACGCGAAGCCGAGATCGTCGCGCAGGCGGGCGCCAAGGGCGCCGTCACGATCTCGACCAACATGGCAGGCCGCGGCACCGACATCGTGCTGGGCGGCAGTCCCGAGTACCTGGCGCTCGCCAAGTGTGGGCACGATCGCGAGCACCCGGATCTTCCGCACTGGCAGGCGCACTTCGAGAAGCTGTGCGCTGGCGAGCGAGACGAGGTGGTCGCCGCCGGCGGTCTACACATCATCGGCACCGAGCGGCACGAGAGCCGGCGCATAGACAACCAGCTGCGGGGTCGCGCCGGTCGCCAGGGGGATCCCGGCTCGACGCGTTTCTACCTGTCGCTCGAGGACGACCTCCTGCGCCTGTTCGGATCGGAACGGATCCAGGGCTGGATGGAGCGTCTCGGCCTCGAGGAAGGGGAGGCGATCGAACACCGCTGGGTGACGCGGGCGATCGAGAATGCGCAGAGGAAGGTCGAGGCGCGCAACTTCGACGTGCGCAAGCATCTGCTCGAGTACGACGATGTGATGAACAAACAGCGCCAGGCCTTCTATGGCCGTCGCCGATCCGTGCTCGCCAGCACCGAGGTTCACGACGAGATCCTCGACATGGTGGAGGGAGTGCTCGTCGGCTTGCTCGATGCGCAGTGGCCCGACAAGGGGGAACCCGATGCGGAACAGCTCTCCGCGCTGACGCGCCTGCTCGAGACGCAGTTCGGCGTTCCCTTCGATCCGAGCCAGCCGCCCTTCACGGTCGAGGGCGGCCGTTACCTCGAGAAGGAGGCGGTGGGACGCAGCGTGCACGAGCGCGTGTCGGCGGTGCTGGCGGAGAAGGAACAGCGGTGGGATGCGCTTCGCGAGCGCTACGCGCAGGTCGGACTGATCAGCCATCGGCAGCTCGAGCGCGACGTCCTGCTCCGCACGCTGGACCGGCTGTGGAAGGATCACCTGTACGCGATGGACGCGCTGCGCGACGGCATCCGTTTCCGCGGCTATGCCCAGCGCGATCCGAAGGTCGAGTACGCCCGCGAGGGCTTCGGCCTCTTCGAGGACATGAACCAGCGGATCGACGCGCTGGTGGTCGAAGAAGTCTACAAGGTCTGGATCGACGAGACGCGTCTCGAACAGGCGGCGCGCCAGATCGCCGGTTCCGCCCCGGCCCCGCGCGCCGACGCCGCCGTCGATGCCCCGACGTCGAAGCCCGCCGCGGCGCCGGCGACGCCGGCGCTCGGCTCGCCGCTCGCCGGTGCGGGCGCCGCCCGGACTGCGACTCCGATGCTGCCGGCCCGAAAGCCGGGGGCCGCCGCCAAGGTCGGCCGCAACGATCCGTGTCCGTGCGGGAGCGGGAAGAAGTTCAAGCGCTGCTGCGGTTCGTAGCGACGGGCGGCTTTCGCGGACGTTCCCCTTTCGCACGGTTCGGCCGCCGCGCTATTCGTCCGCTCCCATGAGTGACGTCCTCGTCAAGGGCTTTCGCGCCGCGGGTATACGCTGCGGAATCAAGACACGCGGGCCCGATCTGATGGTGATCGCGAGCGATGCGCCGGCCGCCGCGGCGGGTGTCTTCACGCGCTCGACGGTGGTCGGCGCCCCGGTGACGCTGTCTCGCGCGCGCATCCGGCGCGGATGGGCGCGTGCGATCGTCGCCAACAGCGGCTGCTCCAACGTCGCGATGGGTGCGCGCGGCGACGCGGACGCGCTGGCGATGACCGAGGCGACCGCGCGCGCGCTGGGCTGCCCGGCGGCGGAGGTGCTCGTGGCGTCGACCGGCGTCATCGGACAGCCGCTGCCGATGGGGCGAATCGCGCGCGGCGTCCCGAAGGCCGCGCGTGCGCTGCGACCGGACGGCCTGCCTGCAGCAGCTCGCGCGATCATGACGACGGACACGGTGCCCAAGCTGGCGAGCGTGCGCTTCCGCATCGGCGGCCGGCTCGTGACGCTGGCGGGCATCGCGAAGGGCTCGGGCATGATCGAGCCGGACATGGCGACGATGCTCTCGTTCCTGGTGACGGACGCCGCCGTCGCGCCGCCGCTGCTGCGGCGCCTGCTTCGCGGCGCAGCAGCTTCCAGCTACAACCGCCTCACCGTCGACGGCGAGAGTTCCACGAGCGACACGGTGCTGCTGCTGGCCAACGGGCACGCGGGGAATCCGCCGCTGCGCGACCCGGCGAGCGCCGAGGCGCGCCGTCTGGCCGCCGCGCTGGCCGAGGTGTGTGAGGAGCTCGCGCGCGCGATCGCCCGCGACGGCGAGGGTGCGACGAAGCTGGTGACCATCCGCGTCGGCGGCGCTCGAACGGCTGGCGAGGCGGAGCGCGCCGCCAAGCGGATCGCGAACTCGGTGCTGGTGAAGACCGCGCTCTTCGGGGGCGATCCGAACTGGGGCCGGATCCTGCAGACGATCGGCGCCGGGCGGATCGCGATCGAGCTGTCGCGTGCCTCGGTGCAGCTGGGCGGTGTCGTCGTGTTCCGCCAGGGCGCGCCGACGGGCGCAGCGGCGCGCAGCCGCGCGGGTCGCGCGCTGCGGGCAAGCGACGTCGAGGTCGCCGTCGAGCTCGGCGCCGGCCGTCACCGGGCGACGGTCTGGACCTGCGACCTCTCGTACGAGTACGTCCGCGTGAACGCCGAATACACGACCTGAGCCCTCGAGAGACGAGCCGTCAACCAAGGGGCCGGGTTCGATCGTCAACTTTTCCGTCCGGAAAAGTTGACGATCGAACCCGGCCCCTTGGTTGACGTGGGGATCCCCGGCAGGGAGACCTGGTTCTTGGTCGGTTCGGAACCGACTGGTAACCCCTCGGAATCCGCCCGGTTTGACGCTCGGCTCTTCCCTCTGCTATCCGACAGCCACTTCACACGCACCGGTCTGCCCGAGCGGTGCCCCTCGTCTCGGCTTCTTCGTCGGAGCCGCCGGGCGCGGGGGGATCGGGCTCGACTCGTCCATCGTGCGTGCGGGCGCTCGGCCCGCGGCGTCACGGCGAGAAGCGGTGCGGAGGACGAACCGCAAAGGAGAGCCGGATGGCGGAGACGACTCCGCCGGGCGCGACCGCGCCCGGCACGACTCGAGAGACCGATTCTACAGCCACCGGAGCGGCACCGTCGGCGCCGTCGGCACCGTCGGCACCGTCGGAAATGGCCGCGGCGATGGCCGAGGGCGTGAGCAAGACGCCGCTCAGCGTGCGCTCGTTGCTCGAAGCCGGTGCCCACTTCGGGCATCAGACGCACCGCTGGAACCCGCGGATGAAGCCGTTCATCTTCGGCGAGCGCAACGGCGTCCACATCCTCGACCTCGATCAGACGCTGACGCGCTTTCGCGACGCGCTCGAGTTCGTCCGGGAGACCGCGGCGGCCGGCGGCAAAGTGCTGTTCGTCGGGACCAAACGCCAGGCGGCTCCGGCCGTCCAGACCGAGGCCGGGCGCAGCGGGCAGCTGTGGGTCAACAACCGCTGGCTCGGCGGCACGCTGACCAACTTCCGGACCGTTCGAAAGTCGCTCGATCGCTTCAAGGAACTGCTCGAGGTGCTCGGCAGCGAGGAGAAGTCGGCGGACCTCAGCAAGAAGGAACTCTCGCAGATCTCGCGGGAAGCGGACCGCCATCGCAAAGGTCTCGATGGCCTTCGCGAGATGGTGCGGCTCCCGGCGGCGATGTTCGTCATCGACGTGAAGCGTGAGCACATTGCGGTGGCGGAGGCGCGTCGGCTGGGAATCCCGATCCTCGCCGTGGTGGACAGCAACTGCAGCCCCGACGGCATCGACTTCGTGATTCCTGCCAACGACGACGCGACGCGCGCGGTCCAGCTCTACTGCTCGCACGTCGCGGATGCCTGCCTCGAAGGTGCGCAGCTCCACGAGGAGCGCGTTCGCTCGGAGGCAAGCGCGGATTCCGGGGCGCGCCGCGGCGACGAGGGAGCCGGCCACGGAACCGGCCGCGTCGTCGTCGAGATCAAGCAGCCGCCGCGCCGCGGACGGGGCGCGGGGCGCGGGGCGCCGCGGGGCGGGACGCGCAGCGCCGGCGTCGAGCGCGACATCGAACCCGCGGCACCGGTCGCTGCGGCTCCGGAGACGCCGGCTCCCAGTCCTTCGGCGCCCGAAGGCGGCCGGGCTTCGGCACCCGAGGGCGGCGGGGGCGGCGAGAGCTGAGCCGCCGTCGGAGCGTAGTCGGTCCAGCGGAACGAACGAGGAGAACGGATCGTGGCGGAGATTTCAGCGGCGGCGGTCAAGACACTTCGGGACCGGAGTGGCGCCGGCATGATGGATTGCAAGAAGGCCCTGACGGACGCCGAAGGCGACATCGAGAAGGCCGCGCTGCTGCTCCGCGAACGCGGGCTCGCGAAGGCGGCGAAGCGGGAAGGCCGCGCCACCGCCGAGGGCGCCGTGGCGATGGCGCTCGCCGGCAGCGCCGGTGCGCTCGTCGAACTCAGTTGTGAGACGGATTTCGTCGCGCGGACCGACGATTTCCAGAGTCTGGCGAACGCCGTCGCCGCGGTCGCCGCGAGCGACGCCGAGTTCGCGGACGTCGAGGCGCTCGGAGCCGCTGCGCTCGACGGCGAGACCGTCGCGCGCCGTGTGGCGGCGGCCGCCGGGACGCTCGGCGAGAACGTGTTGCTGAGGCGCATCGCGCGGCTCGAGGCGCCCGACGGGATCGTCGGCGGCTACGTCCATGCTGGCGGGAAGCTCGGCGTGCTGGTCAGGCTGCAGACGAGCGCCCGGGGTGACGAGATCGACGCGTTGGCCAAGGAGATCGCCATGCACGTCGCGGCGGCCGATCCGTCGCCGGTGGCGGTCGATCGCAGCGGGGTGGCGGCGGATCTGGTCGCCCGCGAACGCGAACTCTTCGCCAAGCAGGCCGCCGATAGCGGCAAGCCCGAGAAGGTCATCGAAAAGATCGTAGAAGGCCGGATCAACAAGTTCTACGCGGAGGTCGCCCTGCTCGAGCAGCCCTTCGTGAAGGATCCCGACCTGACGGTCCAACAGCGGCTCGCCCAGGTGGGCAAATCGCTCGGGGCCGAGATCGCCGTCACCGGCTTCGTGCGGTTTCGGCTGGGAGCGGACGACCATTCCTGAGGGCGGTCCGCACGAGAAGGCGGCCCACCGGAGGGTCGTGATCAAGCTCTCCGGGGAGGGGTTGGCCGGCGAGAAGGGCTTCGGCATCGCGCCCGCGGTGATCCGCAGTGTCGCCGACGAAATCGGTGAGGTGCACGCCCTCGGCGTCGAGATCGCCATCGTGATCGGCGGCGGCAACATCATTCGCGGCGTGTCCGCCGCCTCCGAGGGAATGGATCGGTCGACCGCCGACTACATGGGCATGCTGGCCGGCGTGATCAACGGGGTCGCGTTGCAGGACGCGCTGGAGCGTGCGTGCGACGTCCCGACGCGGGTGCTCTCCGCGCTCGAGATCAAGGAAGTCGCCGAGCCGTACATCCGTCGCCGCGCGATCCGGCATCTCGAGAAGGGCCGTATCGTGATCTTCGCGGCGGGGACCGGGAATCCGTATTTCACCACGGACACCGCGGCGGCGCTGCGAGCCGCCGAGATCCACGCGGATCTGATCATGAAGGCCACCCGCGTCGATGGGGTCTACGACGCCGATCCCCGCAAGGATCCCGGCGCCGAGCGCTACGAGCGGCTCTCCTACCAGGAAGCGATCCAGCGCAACCTGCAGTTCATGGATCAAACGGCGATCCAGCTGTGCCGGGAGAACGGCGTGCCGATCGTCGTCTTCGACATGACCGTATCCGGCAACATCCGCAAGGTGGTGTGCGGCGAGCGGGTGGGCACCCGAGTCGAGGGATGACCCGCGTTCGGAAGGCGACCACAGCGGGGGAGGAGCAACGATGGCCAGCGCCGAGGAAGCGATCCGCCAGGCGAGCGACCAGATGGAGAAGTCGCTCCAGCACCTGAAGGAAGACCTTCGCAAGGTGCGGACCGGCCGCGCGAATCCGTCGCTGCTCGACGGCATCCGGGTCGACTACTACGGAACGCCGACCCCGCTCGGAAAGCTCGCCAACATGAGCGCCCCGGACCCGCGGACCATCGTCATCTCACCGTTCGATCGCGGCGTGCTCGCGGCAATCGAGAAAGCCATCCAGGCGTCTGACCTGGGGCTCACACCGAGCAACGACGGCAAGCTGATCCGTTGCCCGGTGCCCCCGCTGACCGAGCAGCGTCGCAAGGAGCTGGTCAAGCACGTGCGCAAGGTCGCCGAGCACCACAAGCTCGGCGTCCGGGACGCCCGTCGGGAGGCGCTGGCGGTGCTGAAGCAGATGGAGGGCGACGGAGATCTGCCGGCGGACGACCGGGCCCGGGCCGAGAAGAAGGTTCAGGCGCTGACGGACGATTTCGTCAAGCAGATCGATGGGCAGGCCGACCAGAAGGAGCAGGAAATCCTGCAGGTCTGACGGGACTCACGATGCAGGAACGGCTCATCCGAGCCGACGCCCTCCCGCGTCACGTCGCCATCATCATGGATGGCAACGGGCGCTGGGCCGAGCGTCGCGGGCTCGATCGCAACGAAGGTCATCGCGCCGGCATCGAGTCGGTACGCGCGGTGGTGCGGGCGGCGCACGAGCTCGGCATCCCCCAGCTGACGCTGTACGCGTTCTCGACCGAGAACTGGAGCCGCCCCAAGGGCGAGGTGGATGCGCTGATGGGGCTGCTCGAGCACTACCTGGACGCCGAGATCGACGAGATCGATCGCAACGGCATCCAGGTCCGGGCGATGGGACGGCTCGAGCGCTTGCCCGCGTCCGTGCGCGCGAAGCTCGATCACGCGATCTGCCGCACGCGGGACAACCGGGAGATGGTGATCCTGTTCGCGCTGTCCTACGGCGGGCGCAGCGAAATCGTCGACGCCGCGCGGCGGCTTGCGCGCGAGGTGGAACAGGGCAAGCTCGACCCGGAGCAGATCGATGAGAAAGTCTTCTCGGAGTACCTCTACGCGCCCGATCTGCCGGATCCGGATCTCTTGATCCGGACCGGCGGAGAGTCGCGCGTCTCGAACTTCCTGTTGTGGCAGATCGCCTATGCGGAGATCCACGTCGCCGAAGTGATGTGGCCGGACTTCCGGAAGAGCGATCTCGTCGAGGCCATCTTGTCGTTCCAGAACCGCGAACGCCGTTATGGGCTGATCTCGGCGCAGGTACGAGGGGGCCACGTTTGAGGCGGCTCTCGATCCTCGGCGCGACCGGCAGCATCGGCGAGCAGACGCTGGCCGTCGTGCAGGCATTCCCGGAGCGTTTCCGGGTGACGGCGATGGCGGCCGGCCGGCGCGTCGAGAAGCTGGCCGAGGCCGTCCGGCGCTTCCGACCCGAACTGGTCTCCGTCGCCGATGCGCCGGCCGCCGGCGCACTCCGCGATCTCCTCGGCGCCGACGCGCCGAAGATCGAGTGGGGCGAGGAAGGCCTCGATGCGGTCGCCGGACACGACGCGGACCTGGTGGTCTCCGCCTTGGTCGGCGCCGTCGGACTGCGTCCGAGTCTGGTCGCGATCCGCGCCGGGCGCGACCTCGCGCTCGCGAACAAGGAAGTGATGGTGATGGCCGGCGCCCTCGTGCTGCGCGAGCTGCGCGCACACGGAGGTCGCCTGCTGCCGGTCGACAGCGAACACAGCGCCATCTTCCAGGCGCTCGCGGGGCAGCGGCGCGAGGATCTGCGCCGGATCGTGCTGACGGCTTCGGGCGGACCGTTCCGGACCTGGTCGCTCGAGCGGATCGCCGCAGCCGGCATCGAGCAGGCGCTCGCGCATCCGAACTGGAGCATGGGTCCCAAGATCACCATCGATTCGGCCACGCTGATGAACAAGGGTCTCGAGGTCATCGAAGCCCGCTGGCTGTTCGACGTGCCGGCGCCGCAGATCGATGTGGTGGTGCATCCGCAGTCCGTCGTGCATTCCCTCGTCGAGATGAACGATGGCTCCTGGCTCGCGCAGCTCGGGGTCCCGGACATGCGGGGACCGATCGCCGTGGCGCTTGCGTGGCCGGAGCGGCTTCCGCTGCTCGATGCCGGAGGCTCTCTCGCCGATCTCCCGCACCTCGACCTGGCCGCAGTGGCCCGGTTCGACTTCGAGGCGCCGGATCCCGTCCGCTTCCCGTGCCTCCCGCTCGCGTACACGGCTCTGGCAGCCGACGAAGCGGCCCCGGCGGTCCTCAATGCCGCCAACGAGGAATCGGTCGCGGCCTTCCTGGCCGGACGGATTCCGTTTCCGGCGATCGCCGCCACCAATGCGTCGGTCCTCGAGGCCCACGTGGCCCGCGCGGCGCAGGAGCCCATCGGCGAACTCGACGCGATCTTCGAGGCGGACGTCTGGGCGCGGGCCCGCGCGCGAGAGTGCCTCGAAGGCAGGAGATCCGAATGACCGCGCTGAGCTTCGTGTTCGCCTTCGTGCTGATGCTGGGCGTGCTGATCTTCGTGCACGAGCTCGGGCACTTCCTCGTCGCGAAGCTCTTCGACGTGAAGGTGCTGCGCTTCTCGCTCGGCTTCGGCTCCGCGCTCGGCTTCGGCCGCTGGCGGCTCGCGTTCCAGCGCGGGGAGACCGAGTACGTGGTCGCATGGCTGCCGCTCGGTGGCTACGTGAAGATGGTCGGCGAGAATCCGGATGTCGAAGACCTCGTGCAGGGAGAGGAGCCGCCGCTCGCGCCGGGCGAGGAGCACCGCGCGTTCAACAACAAGCCGGTGTGGCAGCGCTTGCTGATCCTGTTCGCCGGGCCGGCGATGAACCTGCTGCTTCCGGTCCTGATCTTCGCCACGGTGCTCGGGATCGGTATGCCGCGTCCGGATCCGGTCGTCGGGACCGTCGAGCCGTCGTCACCGGCCGAGCGCGCGGGCCTCGAAGTCGGCGATCGCGTCGTGGCGATCGCCGGTCAGCCGGTTCGCTGGTGGGGCGACGTCGAAGACGCGATCCGCGCTCGGGCCGGCGAACCGACGCCGCTGCGCGTCGAGCGGGACGGCACGCTGCTCGACGTCGAGCTGCCGGTCGAAGCGCGTGCCGGTCTCGACGTGTACGGCAGCGAGGCGCAGGTGGGCTTCGCCGGCGTCGGGCACTCGCGGCTGGCCGCGGTCATCGGCGTACCCGAGGCGGACGCGCCGGTCACGCGCACGGAGCTTCATCCCGGCGATCTCGTCACGCGCGTGGGCAGCGAGTCGGTGACGGACTGGAGCGAGTTCGCCGCTCGCTACGCGGAGCCGGCGGGCGAGTCGGTCGTGCTCGGGGTCGAACGGCTGGTCGGGGACGAAGAGACCCCGCGGACGCTCGAGGTCTCCGTTCCGGCGCTCGGCAGCACCGGCGCGCTCGGCGTCGTGCCGGCAACCGTCCTCGTCGATCAGGTCTCGCCGGATTCGCCGGCCGAGCGTGCCGGGCTGCAGCGCGGGGATCTGATCGTCGCCGCCGACGGCGAGCCGGTCGGCAGCTTCGCGTCGTTCTCCGAGCGCGTGCGGGCCAGTGGCGGCCGACCGCTCGATCTCGTGTATGCGCGCGCCGGTGAACGGCGCGAGGTCCGCATCGAGCCCGAGCGCAAGGAAGTGGATACGGGCCTCGGGATTCCGGAGGAACGCTGGCTGATCGGCATCACCGCCCAGGCCGCGGCCGTGCCGGGCGTCATGGGAATCGACCGCGAGCGCAATCCGCTGGTGTCGGTCCCGCGCGCGGTCGGCATGACGGCGGATCTCACGCGGACCTTCCTCGGCGGCTTCTCGCGACTCGTCACAGGCGAGGTCTCGCGCAAGCAACTCGCCGGGCCGATCGGCATCGCGCAGATCGCGCACAACGCGTTCGAGCGCGGCTGGCAGGCGTACCTGTCCACACTCGTCCTCATCAGCATCAATCTCGGTATCTTGAATCTGCTGCCGATTCCGCTGCTCGACGGAGGCCAGGCGCTTCTGGTCGGCATCGAGGGCATCAAGCGTTCGCCGCTGTCGTTGCGCACCCGGGAACTCGTGCAACAGGTGGGACTCACGTTCCTGGTGCTTCTGATGGGGCTGGCCTTCTGGAACGATCTGTCGCGGCATTGGCAGAGCTTCGTCGACTGGGTGCGGCAGGGCGCAGGGCTCTGAGCCGGTGAGCGCCGGCGCGATCTGGCTGTTGGCGATCGAGTCGGCGACGACGAACGCGAGCGCGGCGTTGCTACGCGCTGGCGAGCTCGTGGAACTCCGCATGGCGCCATCGGACCGACCGGCTTCGGAGACGCTGCTTCCGACCGTGCTGGAGCTGCTCGGCACGCACGGTGTCTCGATCGCTGCCGTTGCTGCCTTCGCGGTGTCCGTCGGTCCCGGTTCCTTCACCGGACTGCGCGTCGGGATTGCCACCGCCAAGGGTCTCGCCTTCGGAGCCGGCGTTCGAGCGATTCCGGTGCCGACGCTGGCGGCGCTGGCGGCCAAGGGCGCGCGGACGACGCGGGTGGCAGAGCCCGTCGTGGCGGCGCTCGACGCGCGACGCGGAGAGGTCTACGCGGCCTGCTATAGCGGGGAAGGTGCCCTCGTGCGTCCGCTCTGGGGGCCGACGGTTGCAACGCCGGCGGAGCTGGCCCCGCGCCTGGCCGCGCAGCCCGGGCAACTGCGCATCCTCGGCGACGGCGTCGCCGTCCTCGAGCCCTTCCTGCGGGCGCCCCTCGGCGAACGCGTCGACTGGATCGCGTCCCCCGACGGCTCCCCGGATGCCGGCTGGGTGGGCCGGCTGGGCTTCGAGCTGCTCGAAGCAGGAGCCGCGGTCGACATCGCCGAGCTGGCGCCGCGCTACCTGCGCCGCGCGGAGGCAGAGGTCCGACGGACCGGGGCTCGCTTCGAGCCGGTTTGAGTCCGATTCTTCGAAGCTCGCGATGGCTTTTGACACCCTCCGACGCCTCTCGTAACTTCGCGTCGTCCTTGACGAAGACCTCCATTCCCCAACCCCTCAACGGAGACCCGACTGCCCCATGGACCTGCGCATCTTCTACGACAAGGACGCGGACCTCGGCCGCCTCGCTGGCAAGACCGTCGCGATCATCGGCTATGGCAGTCAGGGGCACGCCCATGCGCTGAACCTGCGCGATTCGGGCGTGAACGTGCTGGTGGGGCTGCGCAAGGACTCGCGATCGCGGCCGAAGGCCGAGGCCGAGGGCCTGCGGGTGATCGAGCCGGCCGACGCCGCGCGCGAGGCCGATGTGATCATGGTGGTCGTTCCCGACGAGACGGCCGCCCAGATCTACCGCGAGGAGATCGCGCCGGGACTCCAGCCCGGGAATCATCTGGCCGTTGCGCACGGCTTCAACGTGCACTTCCGGCAGATCGTCGCACCGGAGGGCGTGTCGGTGTGGCTGGTCGCACCGAAGGGCCCCGGTCACACGGTGCGCGGGCACTACGCCGAAGGCAAGGGCGTGCCGTGTCTCGTGGCCGTCGATCGGGATCCGAATGGCGACGCGCTGCCGGTGGCGCTGGCTTACGCGAAGGGCATCGGCGGCGGCCGCGCCGGCATCCTCGAGACCAGCTTCCGCGAAGAGACCGAGACGGATCTCTTCGGCGAGCAGTCGGTCCTGTGCGGAGGCCTCACGGCGCTGATGCAGGCCGGCTACGAGACGCTGGTCGAGGCCGGCTACTCGCCGGAGATGGCGTACTTCGAGTGTATCCACGAGGTCAAGCTGATCGTCGACCTGATCTACGAGGGTGGCGTTGCCAACATGCGCTACTCGGTGTCGAACACCGCCGAGTACGGAGACCTGACGCGCGGCCCGCGGCTGATCGACGACAGCGTGAAGCAGCGGATGAAGCAGGTCCTCGCCGAGATCCAGAAGGGCGAGTTCGCGCGCGAGTTCATTCTGGAGAATCGCGCCGGCCAGCCGAGCTTCGAGGCGCTGCGGCGGCGCGGTGCCGAGCATCCGCTCGAGGAGGTCGGCGCGCGGCTGCGCGGGCTGATGCCCTGGCTGCAGGAGAAGCGGCTGGTCGACCGCTCGAAGAACTGAGGGTGCGATGAGCGACGCGTCGCAGGCGGGTCCGGTCTTCGGGGAGCGCCCCACGGCGCCCGTGATCGCCGACGCTTG
>CAYOHN010000084.1:0-12277 GCA_964403735.1 uncultured Spirochaetales bacterium
CGTGACGAGCCCCTCGACCACCAGCAGCTCGTCGCCGGCCTCGGCGGTCTCCAGCGCGCTCACGTGCGCTCTCGCAGCGTGCGCGGGTCGAGGACATCGCGCACGGCATCGCCGACCCGGTTCACGCACAGGATCAGCACGAACAGGGCGCCCGAGGCCGCGCCGAGGTTCCAGCCGATCACCGGATCCCGCGAGAGTTCGTCCCGCGCCTGGTCGATCATCTGACCCCAACTGCCGTCGAGCCCGAGGCCCAGCCAAGAGAGCACCGCTTCGGACAGCACCAGTTGCGAGAACGTCAACACGAAGGTGATGACGACCAGATGCGTGAGATTCGGCAGCACGTGGCGCCACAGGATGCGCCACTCGGCGACGCCCAGCGCGCGAGCGGCGTGGACGTAGTCGAGCTCGCGGATCTTCAGCGTCTCGCCCCGCGCCAGCCGGCAGAACGCCACCCAACCCGTCACGGCCAGCGCGAAGCAGACCTGCAGAGGACCCCGACCGATCGCCGTCACGAGCGCGATCAGCAGCAGGATCGACGGCATCGACGCCAGCGTCGAGACCACGAAGAAGACGAAGTCGTCGAGGCGACCGCCGAACCAGCCCGCCGGAATCCCCGCGAGCAACGCCAGCGGAATCGCGATCAGGCACGTGAGTCCGCCGACGAGCAGCGCAACGCGTGCCCCTTGCAGCGTGAGCAACAGCACATCGCGACCAAGGATGTCGGTGCCGAGCAGGTGTCGTCCCGGATGCGTGAGCGGCGCGCCCCCGTAGAACTCGCGATCCGCGAGCGGCGCGGAATAGCTGGCCTCCTGGAAATCCGCCGGGAACAGCCGCTCGAGTGCACTGCGCGCTTCCAGCAGCCCCGCCGATGCGGCGGCCCCGTCCGGCGACAGCTCGTCCCGCCACGCAACGGTGTCGAGCAGGGCGACCCCCGCGTAGAGAGCGATCAGCAGCAGCGCCAAAGGCCGACGCCGTCCGATCTCGACCAGCCGTTCGCGCCAATAACGACTTCGCCGCACCTGCCAGAGGCCGGCCGCTGCCAGCGCCACCAGCAGCGCGGCCACGAGGTTCGTCGCGACGTGAGTCTCCATCTCCATCCCGACTATCCGAGCCGAACCCGCGGATCCGCGATGGTATAGGCGAGATCCGTGAGAATCTGACCCGCGACGAACAGCAGCGCGCCGAGATACACCATCACGCGCAGCGTCGCGAAGTCGTTGGCGTGGATGGCGTCCACCGTGATCGAACCGAGGCCGGGAATGCCGAAGAACGATTCGAGCAGCAGCGCGCCGGTGAACAGGAACGGAATCCGCACCACTTCGTGGGTGAGGATCGGAATCATCGCGTTCGGCAGAACGTGTCGAGCCATCACCCGCCCGTCACCCGCGCCCTTGGCGAACGCGGTGCGCACGTAGTCGCGGCTGGTCTCCTCGACGAACACCGTGCGGTACAGGCGGACGTCGCTGCCGATGCCGTTCAGCAGGCCGATTACCAGCGGTAGTGCCAGGAAGCGCGCGATCACCGCGGGATCGGCGGCGAAGCCGGAGATCGGGAACCAGCGCAGCAGCACGCCGATCAGGTACTGGCCGGCGAGGATGTAGATCAGGATCGAGATACTCATCGCCACCACGGCGAGCACGACCCCCATCCTGTCGATGTAGGTCTCGCGGAAGAACGCCACCAGCAACGATGCGGCCAGCGCCAGCGGCAGCCCCAGCAGAAACAACGGCAACGTCAGCGCGAGGCTCGGCCCGACGCCGTCGCGCAGGCGCTGGGCAATCGGCACGTCGTCCGCATCGCTGCGACCGAAGTCGAAGCTCAGCATCCGCCGGTAGTGTTCGAACAGCATCGTGTCGAGCGGGTTCTCGGGATTCCAGATCCGCGGCCGGTCGTAGCCGTGGTTGGCGATCCACTGCTCGATGGCCTCTGGCGGCGCCTTCTCGCCGATCGCTCGGCGCGCAATGTCCTCCGGCTGCGCGGTGGCGAAGAACAGCACGAACAGGAACCCGAGCACGCCGAGCACCGTCACGGCGCCCCAGGCGACCCTCCGCAGCAGCCACGCCGTCACGCCCGCCGCTCCCGTCGCCAGGTGACGATTCCTGGAACCAGCAGCACCACCGCGAGCACGGCGCCCGCGGCCAGCGGCCAGCGCACCGGGCGATTCCACCCGCTGCGCAGTTCCGCGCGCGCATCGGCGTCGACGGCGTAGTACTTCCAGGTCGGCACCGGCAGCCCCATCGGAGCGAAGCCCCGCAGCCAACCGTGGACCAGTGCGTAGTCCTCGGGATGGAAGAGCTCGATCCACGGCCGCTCGTGCTCGAGCAACGCCCGCATCTCGGCGATGAGCGCGAGCCGCCGATCGTCGTTCTCGCGGTCTTTCATCTGGTGGAAGAGCGCGTCGTAGCGCGGATCGGCGAAGTTGGCGGTGTTGGGCCCGCCACCGTTGCTCTGGGCCAACTCGCTCCACAGCAGGAACAGGAAGTTCTCGGGGTCCGGGTAGTCGGCGACCCAGCCCCACATGAACAGCTGATAGGCACCGCGGCGGACCTTGTCGCGAAACTGGTTGTAGTTGGTCGCCGCCAGCTCGACGTCGAGTCCGAGTCGCTTCCAGGCGTCGATGAAAAACAGATACCGCAGGCGACTCTGGACACTGGTGTCCCCGGTGTCGAAGGTGATGCGCAGCGGACGGCGCGTCTCCGGATCGATGCCGCCGGCATAGCCTGCCTCGGCGAGCAGCGCGCGAGCGCGGGCGAGATCGGGCTCTCGAAACGGGTTCCGATACGCCTCGTCGTAGCCGACGATGCCGGGTGGGATCGGAGACTGCGCCGGAATCCCGCGATCGTTCAGGAAGATGCGCAGGAACTCCTGTGCGTCGATGGCGAGACTCATCGCCTGGCGCAACAGGCGACCGCGATCGCCGGCGCTGGCGCCCACGACGGGATCTTCCATGTTGAAGCCCAGGTAGAAGACGCCGGGGCGGACGGCGCGCTCGAGGCGCATGCCGCGGGCCTCCATGTCCGGCGACAGCGCGCCGTTGCGTACGGCCTGATCGAAGCTCTCCTTCGGAATCGTCGAGCGGTCGTAGTAGCCCTGCGTGAACTTGGCGAACGCCGGAATGGTCTCTTTCTCGAGGCGCATCTCGATGCGGTCGAGGAACGGCAACGGGCGACCCATGAGAGCAGGATCGAGCGTCCCCCGCGCGATGTCCTCGGGCATCCCCTCGGTCGGATAGGTCGCCGACGGCGCGCGCCACTCGGGATGCTGGGTTCCCCACCAGTCGGGGTTGCGGTCGAGGACGATGCGGCTGCGTTTGTCGTAGCGCGCGAGTCGGAACGGACCCGTCCCGACGGCGATCTCGGAGAAGCCGGGCCGCCCGTCTTCTCCGTCGTACCACGCGACGGCTTCCCACGGAACCGGCGACGTGAACGGCATTGCGAACCAGTACAGGATCTGCGGATACGGAACCTCCGTCACGATCTCGAGTCGGTCTGGATTCTTGGCGCGCACGCCGGCCACCGGACCCGCTCGCCGGTACTGCTCGTCGATCCGGAGCGCCGAGAACTCGGGCTCCTGGTCCCGGAGCGTCTGCAGCCGTTCGCCGAAGGCCGCGAGACCCGCGATCTTCGACAGCGGTACCAGCACGGGGCTGTTGACCGCCGGATCGGCGATGCGCAGGATCCCGAACGCCACGTCGGACGCGAGCAGCTCGCGCTGCACGATGCCGTCTCCGCCCAGCGAGAAACTCGGATCCTCGGCGAAGAGCACGCCGCGTCGCAGCGTGAAGCGGTAGGCCACGCTGCCGTCCGGCTGCGGCTCGCCCTCCGGAACGTCGAGGGCCAGGCCCGGGATCAACTGATAGGGACGTTTCAGATAGTGGTACTCGAGCAACGTCTCGTAGACGTTCGACAGGACGTCGTGATCGACCGTGGAATACGCGACCTGCGGATCGAGCGTCTTCGGCGGCTCACTGTAGGCGGTGTAGAAGACGCGCAGCGCGTCGTCGGCGTCCGGATACGGATTGTTGGAACAGCCGGACACCGCGAGCGCGATGCCGACCACCAGCCCGATCCGCGCCCGGCGCTTCATCCGCCGCCCCCGAGGCGCAGCTCGAAGAGCTCCGGCGACAGCACGGGGTTCAGCTCCACGGTGCGGAAACGGACCTGCGCGCGGGCACTCGTCGCGGACTCCTCGAGCTCGAGCTGATACGGGAAGTCGTCGTCGCCGAGCGGTCGGTGGTCGGACCAACGCGCCTCCTGGAGCGGCTCGTCGTCGACACCGAGGAGCGTCCACGCGATCAGCCGACCCTCGGCGTCGAACGTCACACGAACGGACTCGGCGTCCCTCGACCCCCGCAGCGTGAGTTCGATGTGGCCGTCGGCGAACTCTGCGCCCGCGACGAGCCGCGCCTCCGGAGGTAGCTCTGGTGCCCCCAACAGCAACCGGACGGCTTGCTCCGGCGTGACGGCCAGGCCCGCCACCTCCCACAGCAGGGCAGCGTGAACGGGCCCCCCGGTGAGTGACCGATCTTCGGCGCGGTACAGCCGGTAATCGGCGCCATCGGTGGTGAGCACGGCGATCCGCTGGTCCAACAACCCGAGTATCTCGACCCGCAGTCGTGCCGGCCGCTCCACCAACAACACCTGTTTCGCCCGGCCCTCTCCGGCGGGCCCCTCGATACCGAGACGCGCCACGCCGCGCAGGCTCTGCCGGGCCTCTCCTGTACGCGCGAGGCCCTCCAGCAACGCGAGCGGCCGCACGTCATCCGCGGGCAGCGGAACCGGCCGCAGCGGTCGCGACGCGGCGCAACCGAGAATCTCCGCCAAGACGAATCCCGCGGCGACCAGCGAAACCAGGCGCGCTCGGCGCAGGCCGGGGCGCGACGCGCTCACGGTCGCTCGAGTTCGCGTCGCAGCCGCTCGAGCTTCTCGCGCAGCTCCGGCTGCTCGCCGTCGCGGGGACCCGACTCGAGCGCTTCTTCGTAGAAGCGCAGCGCCTCGGCCTTGTCGTCGAGCAGGCGATACGCGTCCCCCAGATGCTCGGAGATCACCGGATCCCCACCGCTGAGCTGGGCGGCGCGTTCGAGCTCCCGGATGGCGCGCTCGAGCAGCGCGCGCCCGCGCTGCCGCTGCTCGCGATCGCCACTCTCGAAGAGGGGTTTCGCGCGCATGTAGTACACCCAGCCGAGACTGTCGGCGATGTAGCCATCGTCGGGGCGTTGTTCGAGGGCCCGCGTGATCATGCGCTCGGCCTCCTCGAGGTCGCGTCCCTGCTCCGCCAGGGTGTACCCGACGTAGTTGAGCGCACCGGGATGATCCGGATTCCGCGCCAGGACCTCGTTCATGTAGCCGAGTGATTCCTCGCTGTGACCGGCTTCGCCGTACACGACACCGAGGTTGTAGAGCAGCTCCTCGTCTCCCGGCGACTCCGCGAGCAGTTCGTTCAGGAACTCCACCGCTCCCTCGAAGTCACCGGTCTTGGCGCGCAAGCTGGCCACGTAGAGATCGAGCGGTCGCGAGGGCGCGCGCGCGCGGACCGCCTCGGCTTCCGCGAGCGCACCGTCGTAGTCCTGCTCGCGCTCCTTCAGCGCCGCCACCTGGAGCCGCGCGTCGGACCAGCGCTCGTGCTCCGGCGGAACGCGCTCGAAGCTGGCCTGTGCGGCGTCGGATTTTCCCGCGCGGCGCTGCACCATTCCGAGCAGATAGTGCACTTCGTGCTGTTCGGGGTTCTCCGCGAGCGCCTGTTCGAAGCGCGCCGATGCCGCGCCGTAGTTCTGCTGCTCGAGGTCGAGGTAGCCGAGCCGGACGACGGACCGCAGGTCATCGGGATAGCGCCGGCCGATGTCCTCGAGGACGAGCCGGGCGTCGTCCCAGCGCTCGAGTCCGATGTACGCATCCGCCAGCGACACCAGGGTCTGATGATGATCCGGCCGGAAAGCGAGCACCTCCCGATAGATCTCGATCTCCCCGTCGCGATTGCCGCGCTGACGCCGCGCGCGAGCGAGTGCCGAGTACACCGCGATGTTCTCCGGCTGCTGGCGCAGCGCCTGGCGCAAGGCCTCCTCGGCCTCGGTGTGGCGCTCCAGCCGTTCCAGTGCGCGCGCGAGCGCAAAATAGGAACGCAGGTTGGTCGGTTCGGAACGCACCATCCAGCGACCGATGCGCAAGGCGTCGTCCAGGCGTCCCGAGTCGGCGTACAGGCCATAGAGCAGCAGGGCGGCATCGACGTCGATTGGCGTTCCATCGGGCGCGAGCAGAACGCGCTCCGCCGATCCGACGTCGCGGCGAATCCGGTGCAGCGTACCCAGGAAGATCCGCACGTCGACGTCGTCGGGCTCGAGTTCCCATGCCCGCTCGGCGAAGGAGACCGCCTCTTCCGCTCGGCCCGCGCGTGCCAGCAGCTCTGCCACCTTTCGGTGCAACAGCGCCGAAGCGGGGTCCTTGCCGAGTGCGCGCTGATACGCGGAAAGCGACCCCTCGAGGTTGCCCTCGAGTTCGAGCTGTCGCGCAACGAGGTAGTCGTATTCCGGCGGAGCGCCGGGGCGCTCGGCGATACCGGGGCCAGGCGTAGCGCCGAATCCGCCGAACGCCGAGCAGCCCGACAGACCGACCGCCGAGAGCGCGACCGTCGACAGCGCGACGAAGAGGACCGGAGCCCTCCGAGGTCGAGAACTCACGACGAGAGAAAGCCCTTCTCTTCCAGGAAAGAGACGAGCTGCCCGACGCTCTCCTCGACCGACTGGCGATTGGTGTCGAGCACCAGCTCGGGGCGTTCGGGCGCTTCGTAGGGAGCCGAGATCCCGGTGAACTCGGGGATCTCGCCCGCGCGCGCCTTCTTGTACAGGCCCTTCACGTCGCGGGCTTCACACGTCTCGACGTCGGCCGCTACGTAGGCCTCGATGAAGTGGCCGGGATCGTGGATCGACCGCACGAGATCCCGATCCGCTCGATACGGAGAGATGAACGACGTGAAGACGATGATGCCGCTCTCGGTGAACAGCTTGGCGACCTCGCCGATCCGGCGAATGTTCTCCGTACGGTCCTCGGGCGAGAAGCCGAGATTCTTGTTGAGACCGTGACGCACGTTGTCCCCGTCGAGCACATAGGCGAGCCTGCCACGCGAGACCAGCACTTCCTCGGCCGCCACTGCGACCGTGGACTTCCCGGATCCAGAGAGACCCGTGAGCCACACCGTGACGCCCTTCTGGCCCAGCAGCTTCTCGCGATCCTCGCGGGTGACGTGGTGCTGGTGCCAGGTAATGTTCGTCGCCCGCTGATCGCTCATCGATTCGATCCTTTGCCTCGGTGTGCTGCACCGGTGGACTGCGTGGGAATGCTCGCGGCGGAGCCTCTCTCGAGGGTCGGTCCCCGAGAATCGGCGTAGGGTAGCGGCGGGGTTCGACGGGGGCTACGCGAGCCGCGCGCGCTCCTCACGCTGCACGCGCACGGCAGCGACGATGCGCTCCGCAGCCGCATCCACCTCGGCCGCGGTCGTGGCGCGGCCGAGCCCGACACGCACGGACGAACGAACGTCGGCATCGGACAGCCCCAGCGCTCGCAGAACCGGACTCGGTTCGGGACGCGCCGAAGCGCACGCCGACCCCGTCGAAATCGCGACCTCCGGCACGGCCGCAAGCAAGGCGTCGGCATCGATGCCGGGGACGCGCAGATTCAAGTTGCCGGGCAGGCGCCGCTCGAGATCGCCGTTGACGAGTACCTCGCCGATGCCCGCGCGCAGCCGGTCCAGCAGCCGCGCCCGCAACGCCGAGAGCCGCTCCGCCTCGGCCTCGCGCTCGGCGACCGCCAGCTCGACGGCCTTCGCGAAGCCGACGATCAGCGGCACCGGCAAGGTGCCTGGGCGCAGTCCGTGCTCGTGCCCCCCTCCGTAGAACAGCGGCGCGAGCCGGACCCGCGGCCGCCCGCTGCGCACGCGCAGCGCAGCGACTCCCTTGGGCCCGTAGAGCTTGTGCGCCGTGAAGGACAGCAGATCGACGCCGGCGGTCTCGACGTCCACTGGCACCTTGCCCACTGCCTGGGCCGCATCGCTGTGGAACGCCACGCCGCGCTGTCGACACATTTGGGCGATCGCGTCGATCGGTTGCAGCACGCCGATCTCGTTGTTGGCCCACATCACCGACACCAGGACAGTTCGATCGGTCAGCGCGGCCGCGACGGCATCGGGATGGACGAACCCGGCGCGATCGACGGGCAGCTCGGTGACCGAGAAGCCCTCGCGCGCGAGCGCGCGAGCGGGATCGAGCACGGCGGGGTGTTCGGTGACGACGGTGACGAGGTGGTCGCCGCCGCCGCGGCGCGCACGCGCGGCCCGCGCGACGCCTTGCAGCGCCAGGTTGTCGCTCTCGGTCGCGCCGCTGGTGAAGACGATCTCGCGCGGATCGGCGGCGCCGATCGCTGCGGCCAGCGTCTCGCGCGCCGCCTCGACGGCCGCCTCCGCACGCCACCCGAACACGTGCGTGCGGCTCGCCGCGTTGCCGAAATCTCGGCTCCACCACGGCGCCATCGCCTCGACCACTCGCACGTCCACGGGCGTCGTCGACTGATGGTCCAAGTAGATCGGCATTGCCGCCACCGATCGGCGTCTGTCAACCAAGGGACCGTCAACCAAGGGGCCGGGTTCGAACGTAAACTTTTCCCTACGCAGGGGGTTTCGCCCGGGGGGCGCGGGGCGTTCAGGCCCCGAAGGACTGACCGCAGCCGCAGGTGCTCTTGGCGTTCGGGTTCTCGATCTTGAAGCCCGACTCCTGCAGCGTATCGACGTAGTCGAGTACGGTGCCGGCCAGATAGACGGCGCTCTTGTCGTCGACGATGATGCGAACCTCGCCGGCCCGGAACTCGTTGTCGTCGTCGCTGACCTTCTCGTCGAAGCCGAGCTGGTACTGCAGGCCCGAGCATCCCCCGCCGACGACCTTGAGACGCAGGCCGTGACTTCCGAGCTTGCCATCGCGGTCGAGGAGCGACTTGATGCGGTCCTGAGCGGTGGGGGAAACGTCGATGATCGCCATGCGTCTAGGTCCTTTCGTGGATCAGTGGCAAAGAGTAGGGCCGTCCCCGCGGGAGTCAACTCACTCGAGCCCGAACGATTCCGATACCTCCCCCCCGGCAACGCCCGATCCGACCCCTTCGTTCGTACCAGTCGCTCGCAGCCACACGAAGATTTCTCGATTCCCCTTGGGGCCAGCGACGTGGCTTTCCGCCTGCTGGGCGAAGCGCCAGCCGAGCGCCTCGGCGGCCGCGCGCACCGCCGCCGCGGCGCCGGCTCGGATCGCGTCGTCGCGGACCACGCCGCCCCTCCCCACCTGGTCCCGGCCCACCTCGAACTGCGGCTTCACCAGCAGCAGCCAGTCCGCGCCGGGCGCCAGTTCGGCGAGCCGCGGCAGCAACAGCCGCACCGAGATGAACGACACGTCGACGACGACGAGCGCAACGGGTTCGCCGCCGAGCGCCGACTCTTCCATGTGTCTCGCGTGCGTGCGCTCGCGTACGAGCACCCGCGGATCCGCCCGCAACTTCTCGTGAAGCTGTCCGTGCCCGACGTCGATCGCCACGACGCGCCGTGCGCCACGCTGCAAGAGACAATCCGTGAACCCGCCGGTCGACGCGCCGACATCGAGACACGAGAGCCCGCTCGGATCCACGCCGAGGTCGTCGAGCGCGCCGGCGAGCTTGTCGCCGCCGCGCGACACGAAGCGCGACGCGGGCGCGCGCAGCCGCACGCGCGCATCGCTTCGCACCCGCGTGCCCGGCTTGTCGACGACCATATCGTCGACGAGCACCTCGCCTGCCATCACGTATGCCTGCGCCTTCGTCCGGCTCGGGGCGAGGCCCTCGGCGACGATTCGCTCGTCCAGCCGCAAAGAGCGCGGCGGGTCCAACGGCCGGGACACGCTAGCGCCCCAGCAACGCCTGCGCCGCGCGTACGATCCCCGCCGCATCGAGGCCGTGTTCGGTGCGGATCGCGTTTGGATCCCCGTGCTCGACGATCCGGTCCGGGAGCGCGAGACAGCGGACCGGCACCGCGACGCCTGCGGCAGCCAGCGCCTCCAGCACCGCGCTGCCGAACCCGCCCAGTCCGCACGCTTCCTCCACCGTCACC
The DNA here is from genome assembly GCA_964403735.1 of uncultured Spirochaetales bacterium. GTDB lineage: Bacteria > Myxococcota_A > UBA9160 > UBA9160 > PR03 > CAADGG01. The sequence goes on from CAYOHN010000084.1 coordinate 10,111, forward strand.
ACCGCGCGACAGCGCGCCGCGAGCTCCGCGAAACGTTTGCGGTCGAGCGGCTTCACGAAGCGCGCGTTCAGCACGGCCGCCGAGACGCCCGCCGCCTGGAGTTCCCCCGCCGCCTCGAGCGCGACATGCGCAAGGGTTCCGATTGCCGCGACCAGCACGTCGTCCCCGTCTCGCAGCAACTCGGCCTCGCCGATCGGGACCGTCTTCAGGTCCGGGTCGAGCGGGACTCCGAAGCCGTTGCCGCGCGGGTAGCGCACCGCCGCTGGCCCAGGATGCTCGATCGCCGTCTTCAACATGTGGCGCAGCTCGTTCTCGTCCTTCGGCGCCATCACCACCATGTTGGGCAACGCGCGCAGGTACGCGAGGTCGTAGAACCCCTGGTGCGTAGCGCCGTCGGCTCCGACCAGCCCTGCACGATCGAGCGCGAACGTGACGTCCAGGTTCTGGACGCAGACATCGTGGACGACCTGATCGAACGCCCGTTGCAGGAAGGTCGAGTAGATCGCCGCCACCGGCTTCATCCCCTCGGTCGCGAGGCCCGCCGCGAACGTCACAGCGTGCTGCTCGGCGATGCCGACGTCGTAGAAGCGGTCCGGGTGAACGGCCTGGAAGCGATCGAGCCCAGTGCCATCGGGCATCGCCGCGGTGATCGCGACGATGCGCGGATTCTCGTTGGCGAGTTGGATCAAGGCATCCGAGAACACCCGGGTGTAGCTCGGGGGTCCACCGCTGCTCTTGCGCATCTCGCCCGAGGCGATCTCGAACGGTGTCACGCCGTGGTACTTGAAGGGATCCGCTTCCGCCGGCGGATAACCGCAGCCCTTCGCCGTCAGCGCGTGGATCAGGATCGGGCCCTCACCGCCTTCGAGCATCCGGCGCGCATTGGTGATCGTCTCCAGCGCCTCATCGATCGAGTTGCCGGTGATCGGCCCGAGGTAGCGGAAGCCCAGCGCCTCGAAGAGCAGGCTCGGCGAGATGAACGCCTTGAACGACTCCTCGGCCTTGTGCGCCCAATGCACCAGATCGCCGGGTAGCGTCGAGAGCGCGTCCTTCGCGACGGTCTTGAGCCTACGCACGAGCGGCGCAGACATCTTGCGCGACAGGAACGAGCCGAGCGCACCGACGTTGGGTGCGATCGACATCTCGTTGTCGTTCAGCACCACCAACAAGTTCTTCTGCGCGAGTTCCCCGGCGTGATTCAGCGCCTCGAACGCCATGCCGGCCGTCATTCCGCCGTCGCCGATGAACGCGACCGCCACGCCCGGCTCGCCCCGGTGCTGGAGGCCTCTCGCGATTCCGAGCGCCGCCGAGATCGACGTGCCGGCGTGGCCGGCGCCGAAGTGATCGTAGGACGACTCGCTGCGGCGCAGGAACTTGCCGATGCCGTCGGCTTTGCCGATGCGATCGAAACCCGCCCGGCGTCCAGTCAGCAGCTTGTGCGCGTAGGCCTGATGTCCGACGTCGAAGACCAGCCGATCGCGCGGCGTCTCGAAGACGTAGTGCAGAGCCGTGATCAGCTCGACGGCGCCGAGGCTGGAAGCCAGGTGCCCTCCCGTCTGCGACACTCGCTCGACGATCTCCTGGCGCAGGGCAGCGCACACGCGGACCACGTCCTCACGCGGCAACGCTCGCAGCGCAGCGGGGCTCTCGATCGGCTCCAGTCGCTTTTCGCTCATTCTCTCCAGCCTCCGGTGATCCTCGAGAAGGTCGTCGCGTTCGCCCAAGCGCCGGTCATCGCGTTCGCCTCACCGCAAAGTGCGCCAGCAGGCGAAGCGCGTCGGCGCGACTGCCGAAGGGTTCGAGCGCCGTGAGGGCTTCGTCGAGCAGCGCCTGCGCCCGCGCGCGAGCCGCTTCGACACCGATCAGCGACACGAGCGAGCACTCGGCGGAGCCGGGCTCGTCGTCGAGCACATCGTCGGCGATCTGGAACGCGACCCCGAACGTCAGCGTCGCTCGGCGCAAAGAGGCCAGCGCTTCGTCGTCGCCACCGCCGAGCCGTGCGCCGCCGACGACGGACGCCACGAACAACGCGGCGGTCTTGCGCCGGTGCACCGAGTCGACCCAAGCCTCGTCGACGCGCGCCGGATCGAAGTCGAGATCGTCGGCCTGCCCGTCGAGTAGCTGCGCGGCGCCGGCGGCATGGGCGAGGTCGCGCAGCGCCTCGATC
>CAYOHN010000085.1:0-1914 GCA_964403735.1 uncultured Spirochaetales bacterium
GCGAGAACGACTCGGGCCGGCCCCCGTGCTGTTCGGCGACCTGCTCCACGGACCCCTCGAGCGCTGAGAGGGTTGCCGGAAATCGCGAGTTCGACCGAAGGATCGAGGGCCTGGGCGGAGTCGACACCCTCCGGCCAAGGTCCTCGCCGGCGCGATGTCGCGCCCTGCGCGGAGCGGGCAGGCGGCTGCGGAGTTTGGCCTCCGGGTGTCGACTCCGCCCAGGCGCGGGGCGTCTCGCCACTTGTTTCCGGCAACCCTGTGAGGTGATCGCGTCGAGCGCAGAGACCTCGATGTCGCCGCAACGCACAGCGGCAGCTGCCGCAGCCGACGCCGTCACGTCATCGGGGCGTTCCGCTGTTCCTTCCTCAGGAATAGTGGATCGAAATGACGACGCTCGGCCCGTCGGTGTCCGTGAGGAACTTCGCCCTCCATCGCGGCCGCGCCTCCACTCCCTCGGCCCGCCGGGGTGGAGCTTGGCTTGCGCTAGCGTTGGTCATGACCCGCACTTGGCTCCACCGAAAGGGTCTCTACCGGAGGGGTCCCTGCTGTTGTCGCTCCCTTCCCCGCGAGCTGCACGAACTCGCCGGAGGCCGGGCGAGCCCCATCCACTCGCGCACCCGGAACGAACTCCCCGGTTGGTCGCCGCCCCGCAGCCGGCCGCTCACGATGCATGACCCGCTCCGCGCCGGCGTAGCGCTGTCGCATTTTGCCGTCGCCACGTGCCTAACACTACTCTTGAACAGCGTCGTCGCGTGCGGTAACTCGGCCCCCTCCGCTCCGGACCTTCGGATCGCGCTCGTCGCGCTCGGCCCGGAGGTGGCCACGGACAGCATGGGCGCGGACTTTCCGAGCCTCGATGGCCGCTGTACCGCGCTCGCCTTCGCCTCGGCCGGCGAGATCTACGTCCGCTCGCTCGCGACGGGCCAGACCACCCACGTCAGCGCTGCTCCCGACGGATCTCCGGCGAACCAGCGCAGCGGCCTGCCGAGGCTCAGCGCCGATGCCAGCCACATCGCCTTCGCCTCGGCCGCCTCGAATCTCGTGCCCGGTGACACCAACGGAAGCGTCGACAGCTTCGTGCGCGACAGCCGGGCTGGTCGCACCATCGCGGTGAGCGTCTCGGACGCGGGAGTCCAGGGGAACGGCGACAGCACCCTGCCCTCCATCAGCGGCGACGGCCAGCTCGTGGTCTTCGCCTCGGACGCCAGCAACCTGGTGCCCGGGGATACGAACGGGAAGCGGGACATCTTCCTGCGGAACCTCGCCGCCAAGACCACCCGGCGCCTGACGCACGGCTACGATGGGGGCGAGGCGAACGGGTCGAGCGACTTCCCCTCGATCGGTCTCGACGGCCGCTTCGTCGCCTTCGCCTCGGAGGCCTACATCCTCCACACCAACGCCTCGGACTTCCACTGCCCGAACGCCTGCGCCTCCCTGCACGGATCGCCGGAATGTAGTGCCGACTCGTGAAGCCAACCCCGCGACAAATCAAGAATCCGACCCACGAACTGCGGAAGTTGAGCTACCCTTTCGGATTCGTGGCCAGCGGCTCACCGCCACTCGCCGCAGCGCTCGCGCGAGCGTCGTGGTCGCGGTCGCGGCACAGAACGGGAGCGAGCGATGAGGCAGGCCGCCTGCATCCGCTACCTGCGTGAGTACGTGGCGATTCCGTCGGTCAACCCGACGGGCCGAAGCGACCTCGATCCGGCGATCGCGGGCGAGCGCCGCTACGCAGAGCACGTGCGAGAGCAGCTTTGCAGGCTGGGCCTCGACGCGGAGCTGATCGGCAGCTCGGAGCGCCCCTCGCTGGTGGCGGAGGCCCGCGTGGCCGGGGCGCGCGAGACGCTGATGGTGGCCTCGCATCTCGATACCGTGCCGGTGGACGGGATGGAGATCGATCCTTTCGATCCGGTC
>CAYOHN010000085.1:1924-12251 GCA_964403735.1 uncultured Spirochaetales bacterium
CCGGTCGTCGAAGGCGGGCGCCTGTACGGTCGCGGCGCCTGCGACACGAAACCCGGTCTCGCGTGCCTCCTCGCGGCCCTCGAACCGGTGCTCGCGGCCGGCACCCTGCGCCGGAACCTGGTGATCGTCGGCGAGTGCGACGAAGAGAGCACGAGCCTCGGCGCGGAGGAGGTGGCGCGCCACCTCGCGGACCGAAAACCCGACTGGGCGCTCGTCACCGAGCCGACGAGCCTCACGGTCATCACGGCGCACAAGGGCGTGGTGCGCGCGCGGCTCGAGGCGCGCGGAGTCGCCTGCCACAGCTCGGATCCGTCACGCGGCCGCAACGCCCTCTCGGCGTTGGCGCGCGCGATCCTCGCGCTCGAGGCGCTCGGCGAACGGCTGCGCGTGCAGCCCGACCCGGAGCTCGGCCCGGCGACGCTCTCGGTCGGAGTGGCCGGCGGCGGCAGCGCGACCAACATCGTGCCCGAGCACGCATGGCTCGCACTCGACCGGCGCCTGCTGCCGGGCGAGACCGCCGCGTCGGTCCGCGAGCAGATCGAGCAGTCCCTCTCCGATGCGGGCGTCGTGGACATCGAGATTCCCCGGCTCGCGCTCACCAAGCCAGCGCTGCGGATCGGAGAGGGAGACGCTCCCGTGCGCGCCTGCCTCGCCGCGCTCGCCGCGAGCGGACTCGACGCCCGCACCGGCACTGCGGCCTTCGCCACCGACGCCGGCGTCTTCGCGATCCACGGCATCCCCAGCGTCGTGCTGGGTGCCGGATCGATCGAACAGGCGCACACGGCGCGCGAATGGGTGCCGACGGCCGAGGTGGAAGCGATGACCGCGGTCTACCGCCGACTGCTCGAAGCGCCTGCCAACTGAGCCGCGCGCCGCGAGCCGCGCGCCGCGAGCCGCGCGCCGCCGGCAACCTGACACCTCGATTCCTCTATGGTACGGCTCCGGGCCGATGGGGGAAGTCTCCCCATCCGATGGGAGGACCGACATGCATGTCTTCGAGAAGCTCGAGTCGGAAGTGCGCGGCTACTGCCGAAGCTTCCCCGCGGTGTTCCGCACGGCCACCAACGCGCGGCAGACCGACGAGGCGGGCCGCGAATACATCGACTTCTTCGCCGGTGCGGGAGTTCTCAACTTCGGCCACAACAACGAGCGCATGAAACGCGCACTGCTCGACTACATCGCTGCCGACGGCGTGATCCACAGCCTCGACATGGCGACCGCCGCGAAGCGCCGTTTCCTCGCCCGCTTCGACGAAGTCATCCTGCGACCGCGCGGTATGCACTACAAGCTGCAGTTCACCGGCCCGACCGGCACCAACGCCGTCGAGGCGGCGCTCAAGCTGGCGCGCAAGGTGACGGGCCGCCGCAGCATCGTGGCGTTCACCGACGGCTTTCACGGGATGACGCTCGGCGCCCTCGCTTGCACCGGCAATGGGCTGCACCGGGCGGCCGCCGGCGTCGACCTGCCGGACGTGCTGCGCCTGCCCTTCGACGGCTACCTCGGTCCGGAGACCGATACGCTGGAAACGTTGCGGCGCCAGCTCGCCGACCCGTCGAGCGGGGTGACGCCGCCCGCGGCCTTCGTGCTGGAGACGATCCAGGCCGAGGGCGGCGTGAACATCGCGCGCCCCGAGTGGCTGCGTGCCGTGCGCGATCTGGCGCGCGAGCACGACAGCCTGCTCATCATCGACGAGATCCAGGTGGGATGCGGGCGCACGGGGAGCTACTTCAGCTTCGACGGCATGGAGCTCGATCCCGACGTCGTCGTGCTCGCCAAGGGGGTCGGCGGTTACGGAACCCCGCTCGCGCTGTGTCTCGTGAAGCCGGAGCACGACATCTGGAAGCCGGGCGAACACACGGGAACCTTTCGCGGCCAGAACCTCTCCTTCGTCGCCGGTGCCGAAGCGCTCTCGTACTTCGAAGACGACCGCTTCTGCGCCGAGGTGCGCCGCAAGGGCCACCACACGGACGCCCGGCTACAGCAGATCGCCGCGAAGCTTCCCGAGGCGAAGGTGCGCAGTCGGGGCATGATCCACGGGCTCGACGTCACAAGCGGCTCACTCGCCGCCGCCATCTCCCGCGAGGCCTTCGAACGCGGGCTCATCATCGCGCCCTGCGGTCCGAGCGGCCGGGTGGTGAAGCTGATCGCTCCGCTCACGATCGGCGACGCGGATCTCGACGAAGGGCTCGACCTGCTCGAAGCGGCCGTCGTCGCCGCGCAGGCGAACACGTGAGAGCGCGCGATGACATGACCTTTCCGTTCGAGGAGTACGAGCGACGTCTCCGTGAGCTGCGAGAGCGCATGGAGCGTCGGCAACTCGACGCGGTGATCATCGCCGATCCCGAGAATTTGATGTACCTGACGGACTATCAGACTACCGGCTATTCGTTCTTCCAAGCCCTGGTGGTGCCGCTCGACGACGAACCGCTGATGATCACGCGTCAGATGGAGGAGTCGAACGTCCACGCGCGCACCTGGGTCGAGCAGACGCGGCCCTATCCCGACACCGGCGACGCGATCCAGCGCCTCTACGACTCGCTCACCGATCTCGGTCTGCACGACAAGTGCGTCGGCTACGAGCGCAACAGCTACTTCTTCCCCGCCTACCAGCAGGATCGCATCCAGACCGCGTTCGACAACGGAAGGCTGCTCGACTGCTTCGGCATCGTGGAGGAAGGGCGCCTCCGCAAGTCGGCCTTCGAGATCGAGGTGATGCGGCGAGCCGCAACGGCGACGGAGGCCGGCATGCGGGCCGGCGTCGAATCGGTGCACGAAGGGGTTTCGGAGAACGAGATCGCCGGCGAGATTTGCGGCGCGATGTTCAAGGCCGGCGGCGAGTACCCCGCGGTGCTTCCCTACGTCGCCTCCGGACCGCGGACGATGATCGGCCATGCGACCTGGGAGGGGCGCAAGGTGGGGCCCGGTGAGCACGTCTTCCTCGAGGTCGGCGGCTGCTACCGCCGCTATCACACCGCGATGATGCGCACCGTCGTGCTCGACGAGGCGAGCCCATCCATGCGACACGCCGAGCGCCGCATCCAGGACGCGCTGCGCGCGGTGCACGAGGGCGTGCGGCCGGGCGTGACGGTGTCCGACGTCGATCTCTGGGTCCGGAAGATTCTGTCCGACAACGAGGTCGGCGCCATTCTCATCACCCGCTCGGGCTATTCCATCGGCATCGCCTTCCCGCCGAGCTGGGACGAGGGCTACATCCTCAGCCTGAAGGCGGGCGACCAGACCGCGCTCGAGGAGGGCATGACCTTCCACGTGATCACGTGGCTGTGGGGCGTCGACGGCGACAAGACGATGGGCATCTCGGACACGATCCGCGTCACCGAGGACGGTTGCGAGTCGTTCTTCCGCATGGAGCCGGTCCTGATCGTGAACCCGTCGTCCTGATCCGCAGCGCGATCTCGCCCGTCAGGCGCTGCGCTTCGGACCGCGCCAGACCTGCTGCACGTTCACGAACTCGCGGATCCCGTGCGGACCGAGCTCGCGGCCATAGCCCGAGCGCTTGATGCCGCCGCTCGGAAGCCGCGGATCCGTCTTGACGATGCCGTTCACCGCGACCTGTCCCGCTTCGATGCGCGCGGCCAGCGCCTCGCCGCGATCGCCGTCGGTCCACAGGCTGGCCCCGAGTCCGTACTCGCTGTCGTTGGCGAGCGCGATCGCGTGCTCCACATCGTCGGCCCGCGTGACGGCCGCGACCGGCCCGAAGGTCTCCTCGCAGAAGGCCGGCGTGCCGGGCGCGACGTCGACGAGCAGCGTCACCGGGTAGAAGAAGCCGTCGCCCGGCGGGATCTCTCCTCCCAGCAGGCAGCGCGCGCCGCGCGCCACGGTCTCACGCACCTGGCGGTGCAGATTCTCGCGCAGCTCCTCGCGCGCGATCGGGCCGACGTCGGTGGCCGGATCGGCGGGATCGCCGACGCGCAGGGCCGCCAGCCGCTCGCGCAGCTTCTCGACGAAGCGTTCGTAGACTGGCGCCTCGACGAGGATCCGCTTCGCGGCGATGCACGACTGGCCCGCGTTGATGATGCGCGACAGCGTTGCCGTCTCGGCGGCCGCATCGAGATCGGCATCGGCGAGCACGACGCACGGGTCCGAGCCGCCGAGCTCCAGCACGCAGGGCTTGACCTCGGAGGCCGCGATGCTCGCGACGGCGGCTCCCCCGCGCGTCGAGCCGGTAAAGGACGCGGCGCGGATCCGCCGATCCCGCAGCACGCCCTCCACCGCCTCCACGTCGATCCGGAGATCCTGGAGCACGCCCGCCTCGAAGCCCGCCCGCTCGAAGACCTGCGTCACGGCGACGCCGCAGCCGGGGACGTGCGGGTCGTGCTTCAGCAGCACGGGGTTCCCCGCTGCCAGCGCCGGCGCACAGACGCGGAATGCGATCCAGAAGGGAGCGTTCCACGGCAGCACGCCGAGCACGGGACCGAGGGGAAGGTGCTGCACGAAGCTCCGCGTCGCATCCGACGCGAGCGGCTCGGGCGCGAGGTACTCCGCCCCGCGGTCGGCGTAGTGCTCGCAGCACCAGGCGCACTTCTCCACCTCGGCGCGCGCCTCGCGGACGGGTTTGCCCATCTCCTCGGTCATCGGACGGGCGAGGTTCACGACGTCCTCGCGCAGCACGGCCGCCACGCGCCGCAGCGCCTCGCAGCGCGCTTCGATTCCGGCATCGCGCCAGCGCGGAAACGCCTGCGCCGCTGCTTCGAGTTTGCGCTCCACCTCCTGCGCCGTGTCGGTGGGAAGCTCGCGCACGAGCTTGCCGCAGGTGGGGTCGATGGCGCGTAGCATGGCTCTCCTCCGCTGGGACTATTCGGGGGTGTTCATCACGACCACGGAGCGTATCATTCTGGGTGCTGGCCTCGACACCGCCGGCCGGTCCGACGCTCCAGCAGCATCTGCTCGGTAGGAACCGCCTGATCGGCTTCGATCCACGAGACCGTGGACTCGAGAGAGATCGAGGGGAGATGCGCATGACAGAGGGAGTCTGCGAGAAGGAAGAGCTTCGGGATCACGTCGAATCGAAGAGGAAAGAGCTCGAGTCGCGCCTCAGCGACGTGAAGGCAGACGCGCGCAGTGAGGCACGAGAAGACGAGAGCCGGATCCGGAAGAAGCTCGAGGAGCTCGAGGAGTCGATCAAGAGTGGCTGGGACGATCTGAGCGAGGCAGTGGCTTCGAAGCTCACGATTGGCTGAAGAGGGGCTGAGCGGAATCAGGCGTCGCCGCAGAGGCCTTGCGCTCCCGGGCGCAGGGCGGTGGGTTCCGGCGCTCCGCGGAGCAGATTCGGCTCATTGGCGTATCCGCGTCACCGTGCACTTCGCGACGCGCGGTAGCATCCGGCAATGCGAGCCGAAAGACTGACCAGATGCCACTGCGCGTTCATCTCCCGGCGCCGCCCGACTCCATGTTCAGCGACCCGGAGGCCGTCGTCGATTCGGTGCGCGACGGCATCCTCGATTGGAGCGATGTCGCCAAGCCCGGCGTGCCGAGCTTCGTCTTCGTCGACGCCGCGGGCGACGCGGACATCCCGATCGTCTGGTCGAGCGCCGACTTTCGGAATTCCCGGCCGTAGCGCTTCTCGGGCCGCGTCAGGTCGGGAAGACGACGCTGGCCCGGACGTTGGCGGCAGGGGCGCGCGACGGAGGCGCTCCGCCGGATTATCTCGATCTCGAGAACCCGGCGGATCTCGCCAAGCTCGACGACACCGTCGGCTATCTCCGATCCCGGTCCGATCGGCTCGTGATACTCGACGAGGTTCACCGCGCGCCCGGCCTGTTCGGGGTCCTGCGGGGCGTGATCGACGAGCGGGTCCTGGCTGGCGAATCGGCGGGACCGTTCCTGCTGCTCGGCTCGGCGTCGATCGATCTGCTGAAGCAAGCGAGCGAGAGCCTCACGGGTCGGATCGCCATGCTGGAGCTGGCCCCGCTCGATGTGCTCGAGATTCCGCCAGAACGCGAGAGCGATCTGTGGATCCGCGGAGGCTTTCCGCGCAGTCTCCTCGCGAACAGCGACGAAGCGAGCGCGGCGTGGAGAGCCGGCTTCATCGCGACGTATCTCGAGCGCGACATTCCGCAGCTGGGCCCGCGCGTCCCGGCCGAGACGCTCCGACGCTTCTGTATCTCACTCCGACCTTGTCGCGAGGGTTTCACCACGCGATCGCGGATCTCGAACCGGATCGCGCCTTCGTCGCGTACTCCGGCACCGATCGCTACCCGAAGGGCGACGGAGTCGAGGTGGTGGGTCTTCGCGAGCTGGCGACGGAACTCGCCGGCGTTCGCTGAGAACGGATCCCCGACGTGATAGCGTCCGCCGTCGATGGATCGAAAGAGCCGGACCGACGGATCGAGGCTGGGCTTGCGCGTGGATCGCCGCACCTTCCTGCGCAGCAGCGCCGGGCTCGTCGGGGCGCTGGCTGCGGCACCGCTCGTCGGCTGCGGCGGCGGCGCGAATCCGCCGCCGTCCGACGGCTGGGACGCCGGTCCCGTCGAGCACCTGCTGCCGACGGCGAACCATCGACGGATTCGGCTGAAGGTCTCGCTGCGCGAGTCGCTCGCCGCGCCGCCGGTGCTGTCCGTGCGCGCCGCGGACCGGGAGCATCGCGTGCCCGGCGTGCCGACCACTGCGGACGGCCGCTTCTTCACCTTCGACACGGACGGTCTGGCGGAGGCCACCGATTACACGTTGCAGCTGCACCGTGCCGGCGGTGATTCTCTGTGCGACGCGTGGCCCCTGCGCACGTTCCCCGCTTCGGACGCGGAGCCGGATCGGCTGCGGCTGCTGCTGTTCACCTGCGCCGGCGGGCCGGGCGACCTCTACAACTTCGGATTCTTCGACGCGTTTCTGCCGATCCCGCATCGTCAGCGCCTGTTGGCGCGCGCGCTGTCGTTCGCTCCGGACGCCGCCGTCGCCAACGGCGATCACGTCTACTGGGACCTGAAGAGCAGGTTCGGTTGGGCGATGGGCCGCTCGCTGCCGGCCTGGTGGAGGGCGGGCTGGTTCGATCGCTCTCAGCCGATCCTCGGGACCGACAACGAGACGGTGCTGCGCCGCGCATTCGGCCCGCAGATCGCCGGGCTCTACGGGGTTGCATTTCGCTCGTTGCCGACGTTCTTCTTGCAAGACGACCACGACTACGGCGAGAACGACGAGGCCACTGCGGCGCTGCGCACGTTCCCTCCCGATCCGTTCATGCTGGACCTCGCGCGCACGACGCAGCGTCTGTACTACCCGGAGCTGCTCGCGGACGAGACGCTGCCGGGTGCGCTCGTGCGCGACGACGGCGTCGCGGAAAGCATCGGGAGGTTCCGCTACGGCCAGCTCTTCGAGGCACTGCTGTACGACTGTCGGCGTGCGCTGACGAATGCGCTGGATCCAGCCCTCGGCCAACGGACCAGCGCATTCCTGCCGCCGGACGTCGAGCGCTGGCTGCTCGCACGCACCGCCGACTCGCCGTGTGCGCACCTCGCGCACATGCCGTCGACGCCGGTGCTGTGGACGGCAGGTAAGTGGGGCGAGTGGTACCCCGATGTGCAGGACGACGCCGGCGTGTTGCGCGCCGACGCCGGCAAACCGTACTGGCCGGACGGCTGGGGCGCGCAGCACGATCGGCTGCTCGCGGCCGCCGCCGCCCGCGCCGATCGCCCGGGGCTGTTCATCAGCGGAGACCTCCACGCCACCGGCATCGGCCGGATCGATGCGAACCGCGGCCGCGCGCTTGCGAACCCCGTCTGGAGCGTGCTGTCCGGCGCCGTCGGCACGGGAGCCCTCGGCTGGCCGTCGCGCTTTCGCAGCCAGCGGCCGGTCCCGTCGGGAACGCTCGCGGCCGAGGAACTCGTCCCGCCGATCGAAGAGAACGGCTTCAGCCTGCTCGACGTCACACCCGATGCGCTCGAACTCTCGCAGTTCCGCTGGACTCCGGACCAGGCCGAGGCCGCCCTCGACACACTCGAACCATTCCATGTGCAGAGGATCCCGCGGCGGCCAGGTCGGGTGTAGGCGGTGCGGTGACGAGCCCGGCCCTCGAACGCCATCAGGTCTGGCTCTACGTGGTCGCGATCCTCGCGGGCCTCGGCGTGGGCCACGCCGCACCTGTCCTCGCGCCGCTGTTCGAGGCTGTGCTCTGGCCGGCGCTGGGTTTCCTGCTCTACGTGACCATGCAATACGACTGGGTCGCGTATGATCCGGCGCAGCGCCTCGTCGTGTTCGAGGGCCAGGATGGGGGGCTGCCTCATCCGGCCACGTTCGAGGTCGGCTCGCCGCGCGCGAGCGCATCGAAATGCAATGCGTCTGCCGTCTTTTCTTCTTGACCCCCGATTGCCGAGCCGTCACGATCCCCCGGTTCGGATAGCGGGGGGGGCATGCAGAGCAGGGATCGTCACTCCTCCCGGCTGGCCGTCGTCGCGACCCTGCTCGGCGTCACCCTTGCGGGCTGCGGGCGCGACACGGCGCCCGCTCCCCAGCCGCCCGCGGTCCTCGTCGTGGAGGCGCGATCCCAGGACGTCCCGCAGATCTCCGAGTGGCTGGGCACGACGCAGGGCTCGGTCGATGCGGAGATCCGGGCGCAGGTCGCGGGCTACCTGATTTCGCGCGACTTCCAGGAAGGCTCGCGGGTCGAGAAAGGTGCACTGCTCTTTCGCATCGACCCGCGGCCGTTCCGCGCCGCGCTCGATCAGGCCAGCGGTGAGCTGCGCCGTGCACAGGCTGCCCTCGAGCGATCACGCCTCGACGTGGCCCGCTACCGGCCGCTCGTCGACGAGGGCGCGGTCTCGCAACAGGAGTTCGACAACGCGGTCCAGCGGGAACTCGCCGACCGGGCGTCGGTGGAGGCGGCGCAGGCGGCCGCCGAGCGCGCGCGGATCGAGCTCGAGTTCACGGAGGTGAGGGCGCCGATCGCCGGGGTCGTCGGCGAGGCCGAGCGCCAGCTCGGCGACTTCGTCGGCCCCGCCGATGCGAAGCCGCTGACCACGCTGTCGCAGCTCGATCCGATCCAGGTCGAGTTCCCGGTGAGCGAACAGGAGTACCTGCGCTACGCGTCGGCGTTCCAGGAGGCGATGCTCGAGCGCAAGTTCCGGGACGGTGCGCTCGAGCTGATCCTCGCCGACGGCAGCACCTACCCGCATCGCGGCACGGGCTTTCCGGCGGGCCGCCAGGTCGACCCGCGGACCGGCACGATCGCCGTGAAGGGCGTGTTCCCGAATCCAGAACAGTTGCTGCGTCCCGGACAGTACGCGCGAATCCGGGTGACGACGGGATCGCTGCGCGGCGCGGTCGTGTTGCCCCTGCGTGCCATCCAGGACCTGCAGGGTCTCGGGCAGGTGGCGGTGGTTCGCGACGACGACACCGTGGACGTCCGCACCGTGCAGCTCGGCCCGGTGTGGGGAACGCTGCGCGTGGTCACGCAGGGCGTGGCGGCGGGCGAGCGCGTGATCGTCGAGGGTTTCCAGAAGGTACGGCCCGGCATGACGGTGGAGGCGAAGCCCGCTCCGCCGGAGCTCGTCGGCGCGCCCCCAGCCGACACCGGGCCCGCTGAGGGTGCCGAGGCGCCGCCCGCCGCGCACGCTTCGGGGCTGCCGATGGCGGAGCCGCCGCCGGAGATCACGCCGCCGTCCGAACCGCCGGCGCCGCCGGCCACGGATCCGGAGCGGTAGTGGCCTCGTTCTTCGTCCGTCGGCCGATCGTCGCGATCGTGATCTCGATCCTCACCGTGTTGCTCGGCATCGTCTCGATCGCCCAGCTCCCGGTGTCGCAGTTCCCCGACATCGCACCGCCGGCGATCCAGCTCTCGGCCACCTACGTCGGCGCCGATGCGCTCACTGCCGAGATGGCGGTCGCGACGCCGATCGAGCAGCAGATGAGCGGCGTCGACGACTCCATCTACATGTCCTCGGTGAACACCAACGCCGGGAGCACGACGCTCACCGTCAACTTCGAGGTCGGGACCGATCCCAACATCGATCAGGTGCTCTCGCAGATGCGCTTTTCGCAGGCGGAAGCGCAGCTCCCCGAAGAGGTGCGCGCCTCCGGCATCACCATTCGCAAGTCTACTGCCAGCCCGCTGGCGCTGTTCTCGATCTATTCGCCGAACGGCACCTACGACGCCGAGTTCCTGACCAACTACGCGTACATCAACATCAACGACCCGATGTCGCGGACCCAGGGCATCGGCCAGGTCTCGATCTACGGCGCCGGGCAGTACGCGATGCGTCTCTGGGTGCGGCCGGACGTGCTCGCCCAGCGCGGGATCACCGTCCCCGAGATCGTCTCTGCGATCCGGAACCAGAACCGGGTGAACCCGGCCGGGCAGGTGGGCAGCGAGCCGGTGCCG
>CAYOHN010000086.1:0-12114 GCA_964403735.1 uncultured Spirochaetales bacterium
TCCCACTAATCAAGCAAAGATCATTTTCGTAACCGGAAACTTCTGGGGGGTCGCGCTGAGTCCGCGTTCTCTTCGCGGCTCGTCCGTCGAGCCAGAGCCCCGCCTCGGGGAGGGGGCGTCACCGTTTCGTTCGCCGTTCGTCAGCGCCGATCGTGGATCTCGCCGTACAGGAAGAACGGAGGCCGCGAAGCCAGCGTCAGCATCCATCCTCGGACGCCGTCGTCGCCGGCGCGCGTCAGGTGTGCGAAGCCGCGGCCCGCCGCCAGCCCCTCGGCGGGTAGTGACGGATCCTGGATCTCGAAGCGCCCCCAGAAGAGCGAGCCGAAGAGCCGGCGCCGGAAGTCGAGCGCGAAGGCGGTGTCGCGACCACGCAACCGGCCTTGTCCGAAGACGCGTCGGAGCTCATCCCGCGCACCGGAGCGGATCGTGAGATCACCCTCGGCGAGGGGGCCCGCCGCCGACCAGAGCGCGCCACCCCACCACAGGAACAGCGAGATCGTGTCGATCGGTTCGACATCGAGCTCGACGACGACGGGGGCGGATTCCGCACCCGAGGCGTCGCGCACGCGATAGAGGAACGCGTCGGGTCCGGCGAAGCCTGGATCCGGCTCGTAGAAGAAACGGCCGTCGGCCAGCAACAGCAGCGGCCCGTGCTCCGGGGCCTCGTCGAGGACGGCCGTGATGGCGTCCCCGTCCGGATCGCGGTCGTTCTCGAGGACACTGCGAGCCGCTTCGAACGGGGCATCCGCTGCCACGGAGAACGCGTCCGGCGACGGCTCCGGCGCCGCGTTCTCACCACCACGCGGCCGGGCACACTCCGGATCGTCGCTGTCGATGAGCCCGTTCAGGTTGCCGTCGTAGCGGTCGGCACAGGGCGGCCCGCCGAGCACGAGGACCTCCGCCGCGAGGCTGTCCTGCCCGCTCTCGTTGGTCACGACCAGGCGCGCTCTGTACGGGCCCGCACGATCCACGAGCAGCCGGGGATGGAAGGTCTCGGCGCCCTCGAAGCGCCAGTCGCTCCCGGGTGCCGCTGCCACGAGCTCCCAGCGCGCTTGCAACGCCTCTCCGTTCCCATCGCAGCTCGCCGTGCCGTCGAGCACGACCTGCTCGCCGATTGCCGCGCGGCGGTCCGGCCCCGGATCCGCGGCCGGACGCGACGAAGCGCCGGAGGCGCGCAACGTCACGCGGCGCTCGCGCCCGAGCTCGACGAAGCGCCGCGCGCCGCGGCCGTGCAGCGCGCAGGCGCCGTCGGCCGCGATCGGCTCGAAGTCGAGGGATGGCAGCTCGACGATCGCATCGGCGTTGTCGAGCACCAGATCGAGCCGGCCGTCGCCCGGCTGCACACCGAGACGACCCGGCGTCACGGTTTCGAGCAGCGGCGCGCCGGCGTAGCGAAGTCGCGTCGCGTGCTCGCCCCACGCCAGACGCAGCCGGCCATCGAGATGGCCGTCGACCAGGAGGAGCCGGCCATCGCTTTCAGCTTCGGCGAGCCCAGCCGGTTCGGCGGGCACGCGCAGCGGTCCGTCGGCCTCGTCACGGAACGCGACGGCGACGCGCCGGTCGCCCTCGACGTCCTCGAGCGTGAGCGATGCGACACCGGCCCGCGTCCCCCTCCGCAGCACCGGCGGCGCACTCGCCGCCGGGGTCGGGTACAGGATCTGGACGGCACGCGCCCGGTCCGCGTCGCGATGAGCGCGGAGCACGACGTGATCGCGTCGCAGCCGGCCTTCGATCTCGTGCTCGGCGATCGTGGTGTCGAAGCGGGGCTCGGCCTGCGCATAGTCGATGCCGGAATCGATCCGCGCTTGCGAACGTGACCAGCGGCCGCCAGCCTCGGTCGGCTCGAAGTCGCCACCGCTCGAGCCGCCGCCGTTGCCGTGCAACAACCAGGTGATCTCGGCGACGGCGGAAGAACCGTCCACCTCGTCCGCCACGACCAGATAGCGATGATCCGGGAACAGGAAGCGGCGTTGGATCGTGGCGTCGGCGTCCGGTGCCGGGCCGTAGCTCGTGACGACCGACACGGCGTCCAGGAATCCACCATCGTGCGCATCGTGGAGCGTGGCATGCCCGTCGACGACGGGGCGTTCGTCCCGCGCGGTGAACACCCAGCGCATGCTGGCGTCGAGGTAGGACCGCGGGCCGAGACCGTTCACGAGGATCAGGTTGTGTGCGGCAGGCCGTCCCAGCGGATTGAGGAAATCGAACCCGATCATGCCCGGGTCGAGCAACAGCCGCTCCCCGAAGGCATGGAGCAGGAAGCTGCCGGGTTCCTCGTGTTCGTGCGATTGCGGCGCGACGCCCAACCCGTCCCGGTCGAGCCCGAATTCCGACGCGGTGTCGTGCTCCCCGACGATGAGAGCGACCACGGCTTCGGGCGACCAGTCGCTGCGCAGCACCGCCTGTCCCCCGTCGAGGTAGAACGCCGTCGGCGACCCCGGCGGCGGGGCCGGCTCGAGATCGTCGACGAAGTTCACGATCGCGTCCGCCGCGAGATCGACGTTCCCCGAGCTTCGATACGGCTCGGGCGCATGGGCCCAGCGCCACGCGAACGCCGCCGCCAATGCTGGATCGGCCGGTCGCGGAGCCGTCCCGAACGGATACGAGCGGCCGACGAAGGCGTCGTCGAGGGGGGCCTTCGATCCGTCCGGCAGCGTCACGTCGAGCGCCCAGCGCTGGCTCGCCCGGAACAGCGGGTGCCGCCACAGGCTCGGCAGCTCCAGCCCGCGAACCGGCCAGGTCCGGCCGTCGACGAGGCGGTCCCATGCCCGCAGCACCGGGTGCAGGTTCTGGGCCGAGAAGGCGAGATAGTGCGGCCCCTCGGCGTACGATCCATCGCCGGCCGTCAGCACCCAGCGCACGACGGAATCCATCTGGTCGAGACCGAACTCGATCCACGCAGTCGGTTCGCGGAGCCCCTTGGGATCGTCGACCGGGTCGGGGGTCTGCTCGGCCAACGCGATGCCGGTGGCCACGAGGGATGCGCCGACCTTCGAGCGATGATTGTTCTGATGAAGGTCCGCCGCCGGCAAGCCGAGCAGCGCGAGCCCCGTCTCGGGCTCGAGGTAGTTGAGCAGCAGCTCGGAGGCGAGGTCCGAGAGACGCTCGACGATGACGGCATCGTCGGCACCGAAGTCGTAGCCGGCGCCGAGCATCGTGTCGTAGGCCGTTGCGTACTGCAGTAGCTCCTCCGACGAGCTGATGTCGCGGTCCCAACCGCCGATCGGCGGAAACACGGCCATCCGACTGCGGGGGAAGAGATGCACCAGCAACTCCCGGACCCGGTCCCCGACGGCACCGCGTGCCGCCGCGTCCGGAAACGGGACGACCTCACCCGCCACCCAGGTCCGATCGAGCGCGTACGCAAACGCCAGGTTCTTGGCCGCCCGCGCCTTGATCCGGTGTGCCGCGATCGTCTCGTCCGCGAGCGGTACGCCGTCGGCCTCGGCCGCGCGCGCGAGCAGCTGCTGGAACAGCGAGCGATACGGCTCGCGTGCCAGCCGCTCCTGCAGGCCCGGAAGATCATCGGACCGCAACAGCAAGCGCGGCCGCGAGAGATCGACGCCCTCGGGTGTCCAGGCCGCCGAGGCCGGCAACCCGGGGCAGACCGCAATCGCGAGCGCGGCGATCACGAGCAGCAGTCGGGCGACCCGCCCACTGGCCCGGTCGCTCGCCGGGCTCGCTCGTCGCAGCTCCGGATCGACCACGGCAGCATCCATCGACAGGGGCTCCCTACAGGTTTGCAGCGGCATCGGGTTCCTCACGCGGGTGGCAGAGCGACTAGTGGGAAGAAACCACAACTCCCGGGTAGCCGGCCACCCGGTCGGCGCGGCGGGCCACGGGCGAGACGGGCCGCGGAACGATTCGCGGGGCCCTGCTCAGCGTCGCGAGGGAGCTGCCGGAGACGGCATCTCGCCGAGCCGACATGCCCGCGCCCGGTGGCGCTTCGCGGGCCCGGTGTGGCCCTGGCGCTCGAGCACCGCGGCAAGGACGAGGGGGGCATCACGGTCGTTCGGCGCCAGCTCGAGGGCGCGCCGCGCATGGCGTTCGGCTCTTGCGACCTTCCCGCGCTCGAGCTGCACGACGGCGAGTCGCACTTGAAGCCGAGGGCTGTCGGGGAAGATCGACTCGGCGCGCTGCAGGTAGCGCTCCGAGTCGCCCACCTGGCCCTTGGCCCGGAGGTGCTCGGCGACGTTGAAATAGGAAGTGGCTCGGAGCGGCGCCTCCGGCACGACGCTCGCCGAGGAGAGCGCTGCGACGAAGATCGCCGCGGTGGCCGGGCCCAGCAGGCGGCCCGGCGCCCGTTTCTGCAGGATGCGCCAGCCCTCGCTAATGCCCAGCCCGGCGAGCGGGAGCAGACACAGGACGAACGGGTAGCGGTAGCGGGCGAAGACGTAGAAGATCACCACGCTCGCGGCGAAGGTCGCGGCCAGCGCGAGCCAGCGCTCGGGCCGACGCCGGACACGGGGCACGCGCTCTCGGGAGCGGTGATCCTCCGACCCCTCCGCCTCGGAAGCTCTCGTACCCGACTCCACGAACGGGACCCTAACAGGCTGCTGACAAAGTCGACCGAATCGAGTCTCGGATCGAGTAGAATTCACGGCTGGGGGGAACCAGTCGATGATGGGTGAAACGAATCCGCAGCGGGCGTTGTTCTACCAGCTTTCGCTCGAGGGTTTCGTGCCGAGCGAGCATCCGTTGCGGCGCGTCCGGCCGTTCATCGACGACCAGGCGATCCGGAGGGCATGCCGGCCGCTGTACTCCGACTTCGGGCGCCCCTCGATTCCGCCGGAACAGCTGTTCCTGGCGCTGATCGGCGGGTATCTGCTCGGCATTCCGAGCGAGCGCAAGCTGGTGATGGAGCTGCAGTGCAACATGGCGCTGCGCTGGTTCGTGGGGCTGAACCCCGACCAGGATGCCTGGAACGCCTCGACGTTCAGCCAGAACCGGCGGAGGCGCTTCGATGCGTCGGGCGTGTTGCAGAACGTCAACGCACTGATGGAGAACCGGAACCGGATTCTGATGGGGATCGGCGTCGAGATCTTCCGGTCGTCGGCGTCGGAGACAGAAGGCTGCACGTCCCTGCTCGATCGAGCGAAGCGTAGGCTTCGCTTTGCACCGGCGACGATCAGAGCCGACAAGGGCTACTTCAGCGAGCGGCTCGCCTCGCTCCTTCCGCCATCGCCGGACCCTGCGTGAGGGCATCCGGAATCGGGACCCATGGCTCGCGACCGTATCGCGAGACCGCCGAGCCTTCGATTGCCTCGCTCGGGCTGGCTAGCAACCCCCGGGTTGCGGCCTATTCGCTGCCTTTGTCAGCAGCCTGTTGACCCGGGTACGAACCACCGCGGCTCCTGGGACGACGAAGCGGGTGATCGACGGCCGATGACGCCCCCCCCGTGACGACTCGCCGGAGAGATCGGTCTGGGAGGCCGCCAGGCGCGGGAGTCGAACGGTCAGGGCGACCCGCCGGTGCCGGCACGCGGTCGCCGTGCCCGGATGCCGTCGAGCGGTCACCACGCGCGGATGCGGGTTGGCCACGGACGTCAGCCCCCCGGCCCGCGTCGCTCCCAGAGCTGGAGTGGCCAGCGGTCGCCGGCCCCGCGGAAGACCTGCGTGCGCCGGTAGTGACGCTGGATCCAACGGCGGATCTCGCGGGCGTAGTCGCGGCCGAAACCTTCGCTGCCGTACTCGGTCAGATCGCGGGGCACGAGCACCACCAGGTCCGGCGGCCTGCGGCGGAGCTCGGCAAGCACCCGCGCCTCGACCTGCGCATCGGCGATCTCCGGCGGTGTGAAGAGGTGATACGCCGTGGGATTCTCCAGCCCGGTGAAATAGTTGAGCGTGACACCTTCGGGGAACGCGACCAGGCTGCGCGCCCGTGCGTCGGGCATCGCGTCCACGTGGGCAAGGAGCTGCTCGATCGCCTCGCTGCGACCGACCGGAAGATCGCGCATGTCGCCCTTGGGCGTCTCCAGCACGGCGGTCATCGCCCGCTGGCTCGGCAGGACGGAGGCCTCGAAGCGGTAGACCGCCAGCAGCGCGAGGAGCGCGAGGGCGATCACGGTGAGGCGCGGCGAGGGCGTGAGCGGCGGCAGGCGCACCCCCAATCCATACACGGCGAAGGGAAGTGCCGGCACGCTCAGCGTGTAGCCGTACCAGTAGGGGTGGTACTGGAGCAGGATCCGCGGGGCCGTGAAGAGAACGAAGGCGGCGAGCAGCAGCAGAGGATCGCGGCGGTCGCGCGTCGTGCAGACGACGGCCACGACGGGCGCCACCAAGACCGAGGCTCCGAGCAGCCGCACGTCGGCGAGCAGTGGGATGCCGAGCAGCAGGCCGGCGGCCCCGGCAGCGCCGAGCAGCGCGGCCCCGGGGCGGCGTGTGCGCCGTGCCTCGAGCAGGCGGCCGGCGACCGCGGCGCACCCCACCAGCAGCACCATCCCCGCCAGCCCGGAGACCTGGATCGCCAGGTTCCGCAGCGGGTGGTCGATTCCGGCCACCCGCAGGAAGAACGGGTCGAACAGCACGGACCCGCCGAACTTGGTGAGGTTCTCGGCGAGCAGGGCGTGGTCTCCCGGCGCCTGGCCACGGAAGACCAGGGCACCGAGACCACCGAGGACCGCGGTGACTGCGACGACGGCAGCCAGCGGGCGCCAGGCGAGACGATGGGCCCAGGCGGCCAGCGCGATCACGCCGACCGAGGCAACGCCCACCTCTACCTTCGTGGCGAGAGCGAGCACGGCGAGGCCAGCGGCGAACACGAGATCGCGCGTGCGCCCGCGACCGATGTGACGCAGGAGCAACGCGAAGGAGCTCACGGCCAGCGCGATGCCGAGTGTGGCGGCGTAAGCGTGCGGCAGGACGAAGTTGCACCCCCACGTGGTGTTGGCGAAGAAGCACAGAAGCGCGAAGCCCAGCGCCGTGGCAAACCCGGTCGCGACGCCCTGGAGCTGGAGTCCGACCGCGTAGAGCCCCAGCATCGTCGCGAACCCCAGCGCAATCCCCAGCGTCTCGAAGACCGCGAGGTTGTCGCCGGCAACCGCCACCACGCTCGCCAGGACGTAGGGCGCGACGGGGCCGTAGTTGTAGAGCACTTCGCGGTAGAGCACGCGGCCCTCGAGAAGCTGGCTCGCGATCAGGAGGTCCCGGCCGATGTCGATGATGGGGTGACCCCACCGCTCGAACGTCGCGGCGAAGAGCGCCGCACAGACGGTCAGCAGGACGCTCCACGCCAACGCGTGAATGCGCCAGCCCGCGCGCGGGCGCGGCGCAGCCGGCGCCGGCTCAGCCCCGCAGCCGCTCATCGGCTCCGTCTCCGCCCGCGCCACGGCGCTGCGGTTCGGAGATCGCGGCCCGTGCCGGCGAGGCCGGAGGTCCATTCGCCGCCACGCCCGATAGGAAGCGGTCGTCGCCCCCGCGACACGAATCGGCCGGTCCGAACCATCGATCGCGATTCGGGAAGGTCTCCATCCAGCCCATCAGCAAGCGCTCCGGGTCTGCCTGCAGGCCGCAGGGTCTGCCTGCAGCCCGCAGCCGTCGAGGACGAATCGAGGGGCACCCCGTGGCCGAGCCACGAAGGGCACCCTGGATCTGGCGCCGCAGTCTAGGCCGCCCCGCTCGCCGCGGGAATCACGGCGCGGGCGGGGCGGCGCCGCGTGAGCTCCGCATCGACGACATCGGACCCACGCCAGGCTCGAGCGGGGTGGAAACACCCGTCCGACTCCCGCAGTCGGCCCCGGGCCGGATCGTGGAGCTGGACGAGCCGGTAGCGACGTGGTGGACTGGGCCGCGGCCTCCCGCGAAAGGGATCGGGCGCGCTTCGCCGCAGCGATCTCGTTCAGGTGGCCGTTTCGAAGCGGTGTCCCGTTGCCGAGACCGGGCGCGTGAGCCTCCGTCCGAAGGCCTGGCCACCCGGGCACACGAGGACGAGCGGATCGCCACGTTGGCCGCGTCGGGGACAAGAAAGCGCGATCGAGATCCGATGACACTCGAAGTCACGACTCCCCGGGCCGCTCCCGGCCTCGGCGGTCCGTAGGCGGAACCCGGCACGAGCCGCTTTGGAGAAGGCACCATGCGCCGACGCGAAGCACGGACCGCAGATGAGGCCGACGGGATCGATCACAGGCCGTTTGCCGGGAGCCCCGCCGGCTTCGAGACCCCGGCCGGCAGCGATTCGGGTCGCCCCGATCTCTCCCGGTGGGCCCAGGGCGCGATCTTGCTTCTGTGCCTGGCCGCTGCGCTCTCGCTGCGGATCCACCGCGCTGACGTCCCATTGGAGCGCGACGAGGGCGAGTTCGCCTATGTGGGCCGGCTCGTGTTGGAAGGGGAAGTCCCTTTCGTGGCCGCCTACAACATGAAGTTTCCGGGCATCTACTACGCCTACGCGGCCATACTCGCCGTGGGAGGAGAAAGCGCCGAGGCCGTTCGGCTGGGGCACGCCGTCGTCAACGCCGCCGCCATCATCCTGGTCTTTCTGTTGGGGCGATCTCTGGTGGGGGGCTCGGCGGCGGCTCTGGCGGCGGCGGTGTACGCCTGTCTCTCGCTGTTGCCCCCGGTGCTGGGACTCTTTGCCCATGCGACCCATTTCGTGCTGGTCTTCGCGCTCGCCGGGCTCTGGCTCCTCGAGCGGGAGCACGGCCGTCCCCCCCGAGTCCTAGTCCTCTTTGCCGCGGGCCTGTGCCTGGGTCTCGCCGTCACGATGAAACAGCATGGTGCCGCCTTCGCGGCGTTCGGCGCCATCGTTCTGGCGGTCCAGCTGC
This sequence comes from uncultured Spirochaetales bacterium, assembly GCA_964403735.1. Taxonomy (GTDB): domain Bacteria; phylum Myxococcota_A; class UBA9160; order UBA9160; family PR03; genus CAADGG01. The sequence goes on from CAYOHN010000086.1 coordinate 8,760, forward strand.
GCGCCGCGGGCGTCGGCCTGGGGCCTTCGGTCCGGGCCCTGGGCGTGTTCGCGGCGGGCGGCCTCCTGCCCGTGGGTCTGATCGTCGCCCTCCTCCACGCCCACGGCGCCCTCGGCACCTTCTGGTTCTGGACGGTGGAGTACGGCATCCAGTACGCGACGCAGACCAGTTTCAGCCAAGGCGCAGCGTCCTTCCTCGGCAACGCCTGGCCGCTGGTGCTAGGCGGATCTCTGCCGCTGTGGCTCTTCTCGGCGATCGGGGCGGGAGCCGCTCCGGGTCGCGGCTCCCGCCCGCGGGGCTACCTGATCGGTCTGCTCGCCGCATCCGGGATCGCGCTGCTGCCAGGCCTGTACTTCCGGCCGCACTATTTCGTCCTGGTGCTGCCAGCAGCCGCCTTGCTCGCCGGAGCGGGTCTCCTTGCTACGGCCCGCCGGCTGGCCGGAGCAGCCCGCGTGGGCTCCGTCGCGCTCGGCCTGCTCGCGGTGTCCCTCGTCTACGTGGGGAGCGCCTACGGGCGGTTCCTGGTCACCCTCCCGCCGGAGAGCGTGTCCCACGCCATCTACGGGGACGAGTTCTTCCCGGAGATGCGCGAGATCGCCGAGGAGCTGCGGCGCCGCTCGGAGCCGGAGGACGTCCTCGCCGTGTTGGGTTCGGAGCCGGAGATCTATTTCTACGCCGGGCGCCGCGCCGCCACCGGTTTCTTGTACGTGTACCCGCTGATGGAGCCCCAGCCCGCGGCGCGGCGGATGCAGGACCAGTTGATCGGGGAGATCCAGTCATCCTCTCCGCGCTTCGTGGTCTACGTCCACGTCCCACACTCCTGGGACGTCCGTCACGACTCGGAGCGCCACTTCCTGCGCTGGATCAAGGGCTTCCTGGCGCGCTACCACCGTGTGGGTCTCGTGGACCTACGGCCCGGCGGGCGAAGCCGCTTCGTTTGGGACGCCGCGGCCCGAGGCCGCAGCCCCGGCTCCCCCACCTGGGCCGCGGTGTACGAGCGAAGGGACGCCGGCGACCCCCGGTAGGACACACGCGGCCACGCGCGGTAGGGTCGTGAGGATGTGGCGCGCGGACTTCCTGCCCTCGGCCCTCGCCTTCCTGCTCCTGTTCGGTTGCGCGGACATGGAGCCGGAGCGCCCGCGCCACGCCCTGCTGGTGGTCGTCGACACGCTGCGCGCCGACCGGCTGGGAAGCTACGGCGCCGGCGAGGGTGCCTCACCCCATCTTGACGCCTTCGCACGCCAGGCCCGTGTCTTCGAGCACTGCAGCGCCCATGCGGCGGATACGCGCTTCAGCATGGCCAGCCTGTTGACGGGCTTCCTGCCCCACGAGACGCAGATCCTCGTGCGCCGGGGCCTCCCGGCAGGCCTCCCAACCTGGGCCAGGATTCTTCGCGACGCAGGCTTCCGGACCGAGGCCGTCGTGAGCAACTACGTGCTGCGCCGCGGCCGCGGCTTCGAGCAGGGCTTCGACCGCTACGACGACCGACTGGAGGAGATCGAGCGCGTGCGCCGCCAACCCGAGCGGACGGCGACGGCAACCACGGACCGCGCCATCGAGCGGCTGGACACCCTCGCGGCCGGCGAACGCCTGTTCCTCTGGGTCCACTACCAGGATCCGCACGGGCCCTACACGCCGCCGGCGGATCTCCTGCGCGACGGCCCGCCGGGCGACGAACTCGTGCCGACCGGGAGTCTGAGCGGACGCGGCGGCATCCCGAGCTACCAGGTGCTCGGTGCGCTGCGTGACCACGATGCCTACGTTCGGCGCTACGAGGCCGAGGTGCGCCACGTCGACCGGGAGATCGGTCGCCTGTTCGCAGCCCTCGAACGACGCGGACTGCGCGACGAGTCGTTGATCGTGTTCACGTCGGATCACGGAGAAGGACTCGGTGAGCACGACTACTACTTTGCACACGGCGAGTACCTCTACGAGCACCAGACCCACGTGCCGTTGATCCTCGCCTGGGGGGATCACCTGACCGGCCGCGAGACGATCCCGGTCCAGCACATCGACGTCCTCCCCACTGTGCTCGGTCGGCTCGGGATCGAGCCGACCGTGCCGCTCCCGGGAAAAGACCTGCTCGACGACCCGACGCCGCGCGCCATCTTTTCCGTCATGCGCTCTCCCCTGGTCAAGGACACATGGAAGTTCGCGTTGGCGCGCGATCACTGGAAGCTGATCCACACGCCGCGCGGCGAACGCACCGAGCTCTATGCGCTCGACGTCGACCCGGGAGAGGACGACGATCTCGCCGAGCGAGCCGAGCACGCGGAGCGGCGCGAGCGATTGCGTGCGCGGCTCGAGCGGATCCGGCGCCTCGACCGGCTCTCGGCCGGCAAGCCCGCGGCGCCGGCCCTGACCCCGGCCGAGCGCGCGCGACTGCGCGCCCTCGGGTACTTGGAATGAACCTCTTGGACCGGAGGGTCGCGGGGTTGCGCTCGCGAAGGGCCGGAACAAGCGAGGGATCGAGCGCCCGTTTGCCTGGTGCTCCGCAACTCGAGCCGCTTCGTGGCTCGCTACGACGACCGTAGCGGGAACCTCCCCGGCCTGATCCGAGTCTGCGGCCTGGCCCTGATCCGCCAAGACTCGGCGGGTGCGGCTGAGGCTGGGGCGCCTTCCGCCGAAATCAAGCACCGCCGAGTCGCCGCATCTCCGTCGATCCCTTTTGGGTCACCCACGGGACGTCCGCCTCGAGCCGCGCAGCGAAAGCGAGCCATTCGGCGGGAGGCGCCCCGCCCCCGTCGCGTCGAACCGGCTGCGTGTGAAGGACGGGTCAGGGCTGTCCCGCGGTGGAGTCGCCCGCCATGAACTGCAGGAGCAGCTTCACCAGCTCCTCGGGCGGCGCGACCCCCGGATCCTCCACGGAGTCCGGGAGGCTCTCGTACTGGAGGATGCCGATCTGCTGGTAGACCTCGCGCACGCGCGGCGTGAGCAGCCCGAGCCGCTTCAGGTTCGGGACGATCTTCGAGAACAGCATCTGCCGGAAGCCCTGCATGAAGGGCGTGGTATCCATCCAGGGGATCCACACGTCCTTCGGTCAGCCCAGGCGATCGAAGAACTGCTGCATGAGTGTAGGAAGAACAGTGCGACCAGGCTCTGCTGGTCGATTGGGATTGGAGGGCTTGCGATGACTCCATGAAATTTCGATTCGTCGTCCAGCGGGTGCGAATCCCGCCCGGCCAGGGGTGAGCCCGTCCAGGCCGGTAGCGAGCCTTGCGACGGCTCCGGTAACGGTGCCGGCGAAGCGTAGGCGCGCGAGCGTGTGGGCCGTGGGGTTGTGGCCTCGAAAACTATATTCGTCCCGGATGCCGAGCGTTCTGTTTTGCGCGAAGGCGATGGCGACCTCTCCGTG
>CAYOHN010000087.1:0-11985 GCA_964403735.1 uncultured Spirochaetales bacterium
CGGTGGGTTGCGCAACAGCAGTGCCGCGGTGGCGACCGCGGTGGTCTCGAACCCGGATGCGAAGAAAACCAACGGCTCGTCCGGGTTCTCCTGCGCCGTCACGAGAGCCTCCGCGATTCCATACACCACGTCGACGCGGCCTCCGTCGGCCCGCGCGTCGTCCAGGGAACGCCCCGATCCGGGCACGCGCAGCATGTCGCCGTAGCTGACGACGCGCACGCCCGCGTCGGCGAGCGCGACGGCCTCGTCCACCTCCGGCGCATCGGTCACGCAGACGGGGCAGCCGGGTCCCATGATCACCTGCAACGTCGGTGGGAGCACCGCACGCAGGCCGAAGCGGGCGATCGCCTGCTCGTGGCTGCCGCACACGTGCATGATCGAGAGCGGTTCGCCGCCGGCGCGGTGCGCCGTGAGCTGCTCGACGGCGGCGAGGAGTGCGCGCGCGCGGACGGGATCGCGAAACTGCATCGCAGCGTTCGCGCCGTCGCCGGAGCGACCGACTCCAGGCGAGAGCAGTTCAGCCATCGTTCGGCTTGCTCCGCGCGGCAGCGAGCTCCGTGCGGACATCGGCACGCATCGCGTCCTCCTCGGCGGCGTTCAAGATCTCGTCGTACAGGGCGAGTGTCGCATCCACCTCCTCAGGCGGAATGCGGCGGATCGCGAAACCGACGTGGTTCAAGACCCAGTCACCCGCGGTCACCGGTTCGTCGACGACGTCGAGCCGGATCTCGCGACGCACGCCCCAGAACTCCACTTGGGCCACGAAGCCGTCGATTCTCACGATCCGTCCCGGTACGCCCAGACACATGGGGATTTCCTCGACAGGATGGTTCTGCGGCTCAGCTCCGTGCGCGCGCGATGGCATCCGCGACGACGACCTGACCGAGCGCGATGCCACCGTCGCCAGGCGGCACCTCGCGGTGACGGAGCACGCGCAGCCCGAGCGCGCCCAGACGAGCCGTGACGCGGTCGACCAGCAACCCATTCTGGAAGCAACCGCCCGAGAGCGCCACGGGACGCTGTTCGCGATCTGCAGCGACGGCGCGCAGCAGCGTCTCGGCGACGGCGGCGAGCGTCTCGTGGAAACGCCCGGAGATCTCGCCAGCGGGCCGCTCCGCGAGCAGATCGGCCACCACCGCCCGCACCATCGGTCGCAGGTCGACCTGCCAAGGAGCCGCAGTGCGGTCGAGCGAGAACGGGTAGGGAACTCCGGTGCGGCCCCGCGCCGCTGCGTTCCACGCGAGCGCGATCTCGCCGGAGTAGCTCGCGCAGGGCAGCGCGAGGACCAGCGAACCGACGGCGTCGAACCAGCGCCCGGCGCCGTGCGCGGCGACGCAGATCCCCTCACCGCGGAGGAGTCTTCGCACGGAGGTCAGCTGGGCGACATCGAGCTTTGCGAACAGCGGCAGCGAATCGAGCGGCGGCGCGCCGTCGAAGGCGTCGTCGAGGGCGGCGAGCGCGAGCCGCCACGGCTGCCGGATCGCGGCCTCGCCGCCCGCGAGCGCGAGCGGGCGCAGTGTGCCGAGGCGCTCGCAGCCGATGGCATCGCCGAGTAGCAGCTCTCCGCCCCACGCGCTGCCATCGGAGCCCCAGCCGGTGCCATCCCAGAGCAGCCCGAACGCGGAACCGGCGAAGCCGGCGTCGGCGAGCACCGCGGCGAGATGCGAGTGGTGATGCTGGACGCCGACCGTCGTCACGCCGACCCGTTCGCGCGCCCAACGCGTGCTGGCGTAACCGGGATGCAGATCGTGAGCCACGACCTCGGCGCGCATGCCGGTCAACTGCTCGAGCCGCTCGATCGCCGACTCAAAGGCCTCCAGCGCCTCGGGCGAGTCGAGGTCGCCGAGATGCGGCGACAGGAATGCCTGGTTGCCGATCGCGAGACACACCGTCGTGTGCAGATGAGCGCCACAGCCGAGCGTCGGCCGCGCGACCGGCTGCGGGAGCTCCACGGAGCGAGGCGTGTGCCCACGCGCTCGGCGGATCCACACCGGGGTGTCGCCGGCGACGATCGCCACGGAATCGTCGCACGGCGCCGGAATCGGCCGGTCGTGGATCAGGAACAGATCCGCGATGTCTCGGAGTCGCCCGAGCGCATCATCGACCCGAAACGCCATCGGCTCACCCGATCGATTCCCAGACGTCATCACGAGCGGCCGTTCGAGATCGTCGAGCAGCAGGTGGTGCAACGGGGTGTAGGGAAGCATCACTCCGATGCGATCGAGACCGGGTGCAACCGATGGGGCAAGCACCGTGTCATCGCGGAGCCGCGCCAGCAAGATCGGGCGCGCGGTCGATGTGAGAACCGCACGCTCGACGGGATCGAGGAGCGCGAGCTTCTCGGCCACCGCGAGGTCCGGCACCAGAATCGCCAGCGGCCGCCGCTCCCGGCGCTTGCGGGCACGCAGCGCTGCGACTGCTTCCTCTCTCGTCGCATCGCAGGCGAGGTGAACGCCGCCGACACCGAGGAGAGCGAGGATCCCGCCGTTGCGTACCCGCGCCGCCGCTGCGACGAGCGCCGCCTCCCCGGCTGCGATCCGGCGTCCGTCCGGCGCCAACGCCGAAAGCTGCGGACCGCAGCGCGGGCACGCGATCGCTTCGGCGTGAAAGCGGCGATCCGCGGGATTCTCGTACTCCGCGCGACACGCGTCGCAGAGCGGGAAACCCGCGAGCGTCGTGCGCTCCCGGTCATAGGGAAGGGCGCGCACGGCGCTGAAGCGCGGCCCACAGCTCGCGCACGCGGTGAACGGATAGCGATGTCGGCGTGCGCCCGGATCCCGGATCTCATCGAGGCAGTCGTTACAGGTGGCGAAGTCCGGCGCGAGTGGAATCCCCGTTCCGCCGCCGGGCTCGCTAGCGACGACGGCAAAGTCCGGAATCGGCTCCCACGGGATCGGCTCTTCGACGACACGTGCGAGGGCAGCGCCCGGGAGCGCGCACGCACAGATGGCGCACGTCAGCTCGCGCAGCGCGCGCTCAGCTCCGAACGCCTCTACGACGGCGCCGGCCGGGTGGTTCCAGGCGCGGCCGGTGAGTCCCAGCGCCCGCGCGCGCCGTACGACGGACGGCCGGAAGCCGACGCCCTGCACGACGCCTTCGATCGCGATCCGCACCCCGGCCCGCGCCGGCTCCTGGACCTCGTTCGCTTCTTCGTGCGCCTCGTCGATGGCTCGCGGCTTCGACGGCATCAGTCCTCGCAGCGTGGATTCGTATGTGTCGGTCACTCGACACATGTCGGACGTCCGACATCGCAATGAGCGAAACGACGAGCGGCCCGCGGCTTCCATTCTATCGCGCAGAAATTATCGCGCAGAAATCTCCGAAGGAGAGAGAATTCTCTCTTTCTCGGAGCTTCCTCTCGATCCAGAGTTCGCGCCCGCACTCGGGCTGCTCCGGGGAGCCGTGGTTCGACGTTCCTGGACGCGATGTGGGACGGTGCCGAGCCTGATCGTCAGGATGGCTGCCAGCGTTGGGGCGAGCACGTCCACGGCATCGAGGACGTGCGGACGCACAAGAAGCACAGGACCGTCTCGAAGAAGGTCAGCGACGCCGAAGTCGATGCGATCGCGATCTACGTGGCGACGCTGGGCGGATCCTGATCGAGAGGATCCGGGTCGGCACCCGCGTGTGCCTTCGGCAGCCGCTCGCTCAGCTTCCGCTGCTGCGAGCGGACGCCGACCGCTCGGAGCGGTAGGTCAGCGCGATGGCCATCGCAGCCGACGCGACGAGGTTCGCGAGGGCGATCCGGCCGATTCCGAAGAGCTGCGCGACCCCCGGAACTCCGAGTGCTGCGAAGCCGGCGAAGATGGCGCCGAACGCGACGAAGAGGAGGCCCGCCAGCGCGAGGGCGCGAGTCGCCGATCCGGCGGCCGGGAGCCGGCTTCCCGTCATCAGCTCGGACGCGGCCAGGAGCCCGACGGCGGCGAAGACGCTTCCGTGCAGAACGGTGTAGGCCAGGGCGAACACGGGTTCGATCGGCGTCCCGGGCGGCGGGATCTCGCCGCGAAACAGGCCGGCCCCGAGCGCATAGGGTGTCCACAAGGCGCGGCCCTCGAGTGCGTCGAAGGCCAGGAACAAGATCGCGACAATCGCTGCGCCGATGACGCCGGCGAGAATTCCCTCGAGAACCCACGGGGCGTTCTGGACGTTCGGGTCGGCGGCTTCGAGATCCGTGGGCTGGCTCGTGGGCTGGCTTCCTCGCATATTGGTGTCTCGCCCGGGCATCGATCCCTCCCGCACTGCCCCCCGTGTTCCCCCACCGAGATCTCGGTCCGCTGGCTCCGGTCCTCTGGCTCCGGTCCTCTGGCTCCGATTTCGGACTTTACCGGAATCTACGATCCCGAATCTCGATCCTTCCATCCGACGCGTTCGGAGCCGGATTGTTCGCGTTCTGCCCCCGGGATGCCGTCGTCGCGTCGTTCGCCCCGCCCACTGCGGGGGCGCATCGCCACGCGCTGGGGCAACATCGATACACCCCGCCGGGCCGCGAAAGGCGGCCCCATGGCTCGAGCCGGAGTCCTGCGTCATGTGTGATTGCTTTGCGCTCGATGCGTCCGGCGTTTCCTCGGCGAACGCGGCATCCCACACCGGGCGCTCGAACACGGTGCACCGCGGCGCCCGATGGGTCGATGTCCACGCCCACCCTGGGCGCTTCTTCGTGCGCGGTCTACCCGCGGCCGAGCCGATCACGGCACTGCTCGGTGCAGAGACGACGGAACGCGCCCTCGAAGATCTCGCTGCCGGCGGGGTGGCTCTCGCGTGCTTCGCCACGGTGGCGGACCTGCGCGTGCTCCGCGTCGACCCGGCGCGCGGCCTGTGCGCCGGCCGCGCCTTCGAGCCGGGCGAAGCCCGTGCGGATCACGAACGGCAGCTGGCGGCGCTCGACGAAGTCACGACACGAGCGGGCGTCGCACGGATCCTCGCGCCGGCGGATCTCGAGGTGGCGCAGGCAGCGGACCAACTCGGCATCCTGATCAGCTGCGAGGGCGGCGATTTCCTCGAAGGATGTCTCGAGCGCGTGGCGGAGGCGTACGATCGCGGTGTACGCTCGATCACACTCGTGCACTATCGTGTCAACGAGCTAGGCGACATCCAGACCGAGTCGCCCGCGCATGGGGGGCTGACGCCGTTCGGCGTCTCCGTGGTGCGCGAGATGAACCGCCTCGGCATGGTCGTCGACCTCGCCCATGCGACTTTCGACGTGACGAAGCAGGTGCTCGACGTCTCGAGCCATCCAGTGATGATCTCCCACAGCCACCTGGCCAGCAGCGGCGATGCGCACCCGCGGCTGCTCTCGCGCGAGCACGCGCTCGCCGTAGCCGAGCGGGGAGGACTCGTCGGGGCCTGGCCGGCCGGCGTGGCGCTCGCGAGCTTCGACGACTTCATCGACGAGATCCTGCGGATGGTCGATGTGCTCGGCGTCGAGCACGTGGCGATCGGCACCGACATGGACGCCAACTACCGGCCAGTGGTTCAGAGCTATCGTCAATTCCCGGATATCGCTACTGCTCTGGCGGCACGCGGCGTCGGGAGTGGCGAGGTCGCGAACATTCTCGGTGGCAATTTCTTCCGCTTGTTCGCGACGGTGACGGGTTGACGCGGCCGAGGCCGCGAAGAGGAGGCAGGAGCGAGCGATGGCGATGGCGAAGCGAATCAATGCGGCCGGTGTAGGCCGGCTGCCGGTGTTCTCGCACGCGGTGCACGCGGGACACTTCCTGTTCCTCTCCGGCATGCTGGGAACCCGCGGAGACTCCTTCGAGTTGGCCGAGGGCGGCGTCGGCGCGCAGACTCGCCAGGCGCTCGAGAACATCGGCAAGATCCTCGCGGCAGCGGGCGCGGATTTCGACGATCTCGTGAATCTGAAGGTGTTCCTCGTCGACATGACGAAATTCCGCGAGATGAACGAGGCCTACGCTTCCTACTTCTCCTCGGAGCCGCCGTCGCGGATTACCGTGGGGTGTAATGCGCTGGCGCTCGGCGCGGCTGTCGAGATCGAAGCGGTGGCGTATCGGCCCGAGAACCGCTGATGCACGCCGGGTCCGATTTCCGGCGCGGATCTTGCGGGGCGCGCGGCGACGGCGCAGCATGAGGGACGCGATGAGTCCCTTCGCCTACGCCGACCGCCCGGATCCGATCCGCGGCGATCTCGTCGCCGCGCATCGCCGTGCATGGGAGCGTCTTCCGCGCCCGGGCACGTGGCTCGACGGAGCCGAGCGCGTCGCCGTGGCGGCGGAGGTGCGGGCGGCACTCGGCTGCGCCCTGTGTCGGGCGCGCCGCGACGCGCTCTCGCCGTACGCCGTGGCGGGGGAGCACGATTCGGCGTCGCCCCTCGCGCCGGCGCTGATCGACGCCATCCACCGCATCACGACGGATGCCGGGCGCATCACCCGCAAGCTGCCGGGCGAGCTCGCCGCGGTTGGGATCGACGATGCTCGCTACGTCGAGATGATCGGCATCGTGACGCAGGTGCTGAGCATCGACGCCTTCCACCGAGCGCTGGGCCTGCCGCTCGAACCGCTGCCGGCTCCGCTTCCGGGCGCCCCGGGTCGCCGCCGCCCGACGGGTGCCGCGGACGAGGGCGCCTTCGTGCCGATGGTGAAAGTCAGCCGGCTCGATCCCGACGACCGCGATCTCTACGGCGGTCGCGTCACGGGCAACGTGATCCGTGCGCTGAGTCTGGTGCCGGCGGAGGTGCGGGCGCTGCGCGATCTCTCGGCGGCGCAGTACCTGGACGAGACGGAAATGCGGCGCCTCGGCTCGTCGCGTGCGCTCGATCGCGCGCAGATCGAGTTGGTGGCCGGCCGCCTGTCCGCGTTGCGCGAGTGCTTCTACTGAACGAGTGCGCATGCAGTGCTGCTCCGGGCGAGCGGCACGATCTCCAGACGGGATCTGGACTTGCGCGCGATCACCGATCCGAGCGCAGCGACCGCCAGCGGCATCGCGCATGCAGCGGCGCTGCTTCGCTTCGTCGACGCGGCCGTGGCCGAGGACGACGACGAGCGAGCGGCCGCGCGCGACGCCTTGCGCGTGGCCGTAGGATCGGCAGGGCTCGTCGATGCCGCGGCCGTCTTGGGCAACTTCGAACGCATGACGCGGATTGCCGACGCCACCGGGATCGCGCTCGACGGTCCGGTGGAGATGATGTCCGCCGACTTTCGCGAGACGCTCGGACTCGAGGGCTTCGCATCGGCAGCGCAGACGCCGCGCGGCGGCAAGCTGCGCGATCGGGCGGCCGGAGTCCTGCGCGCGCTCGGCTTCGGTCTGCTCCGCCTCACGGGCCGGCACCGGCGTACGCGTTGAGATCAGAACACGCGGCCTACCGGTGGGACCGCTCGCGGCGGGTCAAGGCGTTGCGTCCGACAACTGCTCGAGGGCCGTCACCGGGAAGCGCGCCATCCGGATGTCCGTCGGCAGGAACATCCCGAGCAGCCACGGGTAGTCGCGGTCGATGCGACTCGTGTAGTAGCTCAGATGGACGTGGCCATTGCGGAGGATCATGCCGGCATAGGACGTGTCGCCGGCGCTCGGGAGGTCACTGAGCCTGATCAATCGTTCGGGCTCGACACGATAAAGGGCCGTTCGCTTGCGTGAGAACACGCCGCCGAGCCGAGTGAGCCCGCGTCGTGGCTCGGGCTGGTGACGCCCGACGGCGTAAATTTCGTCGTCGATGCGGAACAGTACGGGCCCATCCAGGCGCGTCGTCTGCGACTCGTGAACGCTCCATTCCGTGTAGGGCGGTGACGCGACGGCAATCGCGGTTCCGGCGTCGCGATGGCCGAGGAGAGTGTCGGGACGGATCTCGAGTCGCGCCGTCGCGAGCAGACGACCATCGGGCAGAAACTCGATCGCCGTCTCGTCGTTGCCCTTGCCCCGGTGGATCGTCGAGACGCGCTGCCATTCCCGGCCCTCGGTCGAGCGGAGCAGGATCGACTCCCCGTGTTCGCGGGCGTACGCCGCGACGTACCAGGTGGCGCCGCCGTCGGGAGACTTCGGGCGCCAGAACAACCAGCCTTCGGGCCCGACGGGCTCGAACGCCGTCCAGTCGATCGCATCCTCGCTGGTCGCCAGCACGGTTCCTTCCGGGGTCGCCATCGCGCCGGAGTTGCTGAGCGCGTACAGATGCAACGTGCCGTCGACCTCGATGAGCTTCGGGTCCCGGATGTCCTTTCCCGGGAGACGGAGCTGCGCCAGCGTCTCCCAGCGTTGGGCATCGGGCGAGCGGCGCACCACCAACCGCGCGTCGGGTGATCCCAGGTGGGTCGGACGCGCGTCGTGCACCAGCAGAAGGTCGTCGTTCCAGAGCAAGAGATCGGTGTTGGAGTTGTGTTCGCCATCCGCCACAGCTGCGAAGTGCTCGAGGCCGAGCCGCGAATCGAGGTCCCCTCGGTTGGGTCGCAGCCAGCCATAGAGCACCAGCGAAGCCACGCCGAGCACGATCCCGACGGTCGCCCACCCGAGGACCCGGAACATCGCCGAGGACCTTACCCCGCGCATCGGACCCCGGCGAGCCGATGCGGGGTCGACCCGATGCGGGCGGGTGGCGCGCTCGAACCGATTGGCCCCGCGGGGCGACGCGAGCGAGATCACTCGGTTCCCGGTTCCGTGCGTCGATGCAGCCCCATGACGCTGCGCGCCTGTGAGCATGACGGGTGCGCGACGTCGTGCTCTAATCAAGGGCCGGAGTGAAGAGCGAGGAGCTGCGCGTGAGCCAGACGACCGTCGTATTGCTCGCGAGCCTGTGGCTCGCCGCCAGCGCGGGTGCGCAAGAGACTGCTTCCGTTCCGACGGGTGCGCTCGACCGCTCTGACGACGCGCTCTTCGACGAACTCGGCGACGAGCTCGAGCAGGGCATCCATGATCCCTTCGAGCTCACCAATCGCCGGGTCTTCGCCGTAAACCAGGCGATCTCGCGTGCGGCGATCGATCCGATCGCGAACGCCTACGGCGCCGTCGTACCGTACCCGGTCCGGCGCTCGATTCGCGGCGTCTTCGAGAACCTGAACCAGCCCGTCGTGATCGCCAACGACCTGCTGCAGCTCGAGCCCGGCCGGGCCGCGCAGGCGACCGTGCGGTTCGTGCTGAACAGCACCTTCGGTCTCGCCGGCATCTTCGATCCGGCGCTCGAGGCCGGCTTTCCGCAGCATCGGGCGGATTTCGGCCAGACACTCGGCAAGGCCGGTATTGGCCCCGGTCCCTATCTGGTCATTCCGCTGCTCGGACCGAGCAGCGGCCGCGACGTGGTCGGAAGTCTCGTCGATATGGCGCTGCGGCCCGATAGCTGGTTGCTTCCGTTGGGCCCGCGATTGTTGTTGGGTGGCACATGGGGCATCACCGAGCGCGAAGCGCATGCCGAGAGTCTAGAGGCGCTCGAACAGTCGTCGCTGGATTTCTACGCGGCGATCCGAGGCGCGTTCTGGATGAGTCGTGAAGCCTTCGTGCGCGACGAAGGCCCCGGGACGGTTCAGCCAAAGCTGGCGCCCGTCGAGCAGCAGCAGGCGGCCGGTCCCTGAAGCGTTCGGTCTCGACTCGCGAGAGCGGCGAGCCTCCAGCGGTTGACCGCGCTCAGGAGGTCTCGTCTCCACCCTGCGCCTGCGCGGCGATCTTCTCCTCGAGCGCGCGGATCAGGCCGTCGAAGCCTTCGCGCTTGAGCACACCCGAGTATTCGGCTCGGCGCAGCGCCAGCTCGCTGACCGTACCGTTCAGGAATACGTCGATGACGCGCCACTCGCCATCGACAGGCCGCAGCCGGTAGTCGAGTGCCACGGTCTCGCCGTTGCCGCGGACGATGCGGCTCTTCACCAACAGCGTTCCGTGCGTCGCCGTCTGGACGCCGAGGGCTTCGAAGCGCTCGCCGTTCCAGCCGTCGAAGCGTGCGGCATAGGTGGCGATCGCGAGCCGGGAGAACGCATCGACGAGCCGCGCTCGTTGGGTCTCGTCGAGTTGTCGCCAGCCGAGTCCGACGGATTTCTCGGCCATGAAGTCGAAATCGTACAGCTCCGCGACCGCGGGGCGGATCTGTTCCAGGCGGCCGTCGAAGCCCAGGGAAGCCGCATCCCGCATCGCGGACAGCAAGACGCCGTGCAGGCTCTCGATCGCCGCTTCGGCCTGCTCCGGCGGCGGGGGGGAGGATTCTGCAGCGCTTCGGCCCGGCAGGGTCAGGCAGAGAACGGCAACCAGAGCGAGACCCCGGACTCGCGGACGTCGCGATCCGGTGCCGGCGATCGTTGCGGCGGGCAAGCGCGCGAAGTAGCTATGCAATGGAGAACCTCGGGCGGTCTGCGGTCTCGGGGCGGAATCACTGGGCCCAGAGGATTCATCGGGATGCCTCCGGGTTCGAGGAGCGGTCGCCGAGGAGCGAGCCCCGCGCCGAACCGGAGCAAAGATTAGCCGGGCACCGGCCCGGTTGCCGCAACGGAATCGTCCGGTTTCCGGCGACGACGCGGGCCCGCTTCCCGAGACCGTATGGAGCCGGTCACTCCATAGGTCTAGTTTCTAGATGGTAGGGACGACAGCCGTGGCCATCGACACCCTGGATGCGACGGTCGGCAGAATCGCCGGCGCCTGCATCGACGCCTCGCAGCGGCACGCGCCGTGGGTCGTGACGGCGAGTCTCGTGCTCGCGGTGCTGGCGCTCCTCGGAGCCGCAACCCACCTCGGCGTCAACTCGAACACCGACGATCTGCTCGACGAGGACCTGCCGCACCGACGCCACCACGCGGCGTTGACGCGTGACTTCGGCGACAGCGGTCACGATCTGATCATCGTCGTGGACGGCGCCACGGTCACGCTCGCTCACGACGCCACGATGGCGTTGACCGAGCGACTCGCTGCGGATGCCGGACGCTTCGAGAAGGTCATTGCGCCCGGCAGCGGTCCGTTCTTCGATCGCAATGGGCTGTTGTACCTCGACGTCGACGACCTCGAGCGACTCGCGGACAGACTGGCTCGTGCGCAGCCGTTGCTGGCCGAAGTGGCCCGCGAGCCGACACTGCCGCGCTTGCTCGAGCTGCTGGCGCGCGCGGTCCGCGACACGGATCTCGGCGCGGTTCCCGACGACGAGTTCCACGCGGTTCTCGAGCGGGTCGCGGGCGCGCTCGAAGCCTCGGTCGACGGAAGTGCTCCCTTCCTCGCGTGGGACGACTGGCTGCTGGGGAACGCCGACTTCGATGGCTTCTCGGCGGCGCCGAAGCGCCGCGTCATCTACGCCACGCCGCGCGCCGACTTCGCCGCGTTCGGACCGGCTCGTGCCGCCATCGAGCGAGTGGGAGCGTTGGTCCGGGAAGCCGGAATCGATGCGGTGCCGGGGGTCCGCGTCCGCGTCACCGGGGACCTCGCGCTCTCGACCGAGGAGCTGTCGCGGGTGCGCGGGCAGGCGGCGTGGCAGCTGACGGGATCGCTGCTCGCCGTGACCCTCTTGCTGCTGATCGGAGTGCGCTCCGGACGCCTCGTGCTACACGCCGTCGCGACGCTTCTGGTCGGTCTCGCCTGGACGACGGGCTTCGCGGCGCTGGCCATCGGGCATCTCAACCTGCTCTCGGTGGCGTTCGCCGTGCTGTTCATCGGTCTCGCGATCGACTACGGGATCCACTTCCTGATGCGCTGGCTCGAGCTGCGCGACGCCGGCGCGGACGTCCCCCGGGCGCTCCGCGGAGCCGGCACGAGTGTCGGTACGTCGTTGTTCCTGTGCGCGATCACCACTTCGATCGGCTTCTACTCGTTCGTGCCCACGGGCTTCGTCGGGATCGCCGAGCTCGGCATCATCGCCGGGACGGGCATGTTCCTGTCGCTGCTCGCGACCCTCACGCTGCTGCCGGCCCTGGTCCGGCTGCTTCCGCCGGGGCGCGAGCGGCGCGGGCTCGGCGCCATCTCGATCCGGATTCCCGAGTTTCCGTTGCGCCATCCGCGGGCGGTCTGCGCGGCCGCCCTGCTGCTCGCAATCGGAGCGCTCTTCGTCGTGCCCCAGCTGCGCTTCGACAGCGATCCGCT